>JAIWOL010000045.1 GCA_020216925.1 Thiobacillus sp.
GGTTTTGGACTGGAATCGGTGGCAGAGTTTGAGCTGGAACAGGTGGCGGTTTTGAATCAGAATGAGTGGCGGTTTTCACTGGAATACGCACTTGCGCGCGAAATGGGTGGTCCAGGCCAGTCCTTTCTTGCCGGTGCCCGCGATGTTCTTGGTGAAGAACTGGTGGCAGGTGAGGCAGGAACTGTGATGGAACTTGGCGTGCAGGTGGGTGCTGAACCTGGTGTCGTCGGCCCAGGCCGTGGCGGCAAAAGTTGCCAGGCTGGCGGTGAGGAATGATCTGATCATGAGGGTCTCCGTGTGAATGTCAGCTTGCGGTGGCTTCGACGCTGCCCTTGTCGCCGGTGTTGTCTTCGGCGCTGACCGTGACCTTGTCGCCGGCTTTCATGCCCTTGACCTTGAAGGCCAGGTAGGGGTCCTTGGAAATGCCGCCGCCCCATTGCCCGTCCACGACGGTTTTGCCGTTGACCGCCACGACGACGTTCTTCACGAAATGTGCCGGGATCAGTTGTCCGCTCTTGGCGTCCTTGCGCAGGCCGTTTTCCGAGGGGTGGGTCATCAGCACCTTGATTTCGCCGCTACCGGCGCGTACTCGCATTGCAATAGCCATGTGTCTGTTCCTTTCCAGTGTGATCAGCCGCCGCAGCCGCCGACTGTGACTTTCACTTCCTTGGCGGCGGTGTAGACCTTGCCACCGGCTTTCACCACTGCACGGACATTGGCCGTTTGCCCCATGCGTATCCGGGTGGCCAGCATGCCGTCGAAATCGGTGAGCGAGTAAAGAGCCACCAGCGGGGTGGCGTTCTTCTCGCCCAGAATGGCAATGGAGTCGACATTGGGCAGCGTGGTCACGACTTCGACCGGCACCACTGCGCCGTTCTCGGCGATGTCCGGCGCCTTGATGGCGATGTCCTTGGATTCGGCTGCGCCGCTGGCGCCAATGGCGGCCAGGGCGTCGGCAGGCTTGGTGGCCGTGAAACCGGTGGCGTTCCAGTCGGCGAGTACCTGCCCCGGTTTCAGGAGACCCGCGGCAATGGCGGTGGCGATCAGCCCTGCCGATGCCGTGCCCTGAAGAAAGGTTCTGCGATGACGATTCATGGTTGTGCTCCTGGGTTTATGGATTTACTTGGCGGCGGGGGGCTGGGCGGGAACCATACCGGGCATCGCGCCCATGATGGCGCCGTAGCCCGCCGGGTTCATGGGCGCCATCAGGGTGTTCATCATCTGTGGACTCATGGGCACCATCATCCAGTTGGTGTAGAGGGCGGGGTTCATCATCTGCATGCCCATGTTCATCATGCGCGGGTCCATGGGCACCATCATCCAGCCCATCAGGTTGGCGGGGTTCATCATCTGCGTCATGAGCGCGGTGTAGAAATTGGGGTCCATGCCGGCGGCCATCCATTTCATCGACACGCCGGGATCCATGAACTGCATGTAGTTGTTCATGGCGGCCGGGCTCATCATGCCGGCCATCATGTTCATCGAGGTCTGCGGGTTCATCATGGCGTTGCCCATCGCCGGCATCATGGCCGGGTTCATCATGGCGCCGCTCCACTGCACGAAATTTTTCGGATCCTTGAAGGCCGAGGCGTTCTGGGTGGGGTCGGTCATCTTCGCGACCCAGCCCTCGGCCGAAGTCGGGGTGGCTGGCGCGGCGGGCGGGTTGGCCAGTGCAAGTGCGGGGGTCAGGGCAATCAGGGGAATGATTTGTTTCATCGGGCGCTCCGTTGCGAATGCAAAATCGTTGTAAAAAATCCGGCAGGCAGACCCTGCCGGTTCCTGCCATGAGGAGGACTACAGGAAAGTGTCGCTCCAGATACCTTCGGCCCAGGCTTCGGCATACACCGCCTCTTCCTCGGACAGGTCACTGGAGATGCCGCCACCGGTCTGGGCCGTCATCTGATCCTTGGCAGGGTCGTAACGGAACACGGTGGCAATGTGGATCGCGCGGTCTTCACTCACGGCGCTGTAACAGGTGTTCGATACAACGGGCACCGGGTCGGGCTGGCGGCCGTTCAAGAGTTCGACCACGGCGTTGGCGCAGACCTTGCCCATGTTGTTGGCCATGTGGCCCGACTTGGGGAAGTTCGACAAGAGCGCATCGCCAATGACGTGCACGTTGGGTTTGGCTTTCGATTCGTAGGTGACGAAGCTGGCCGGGCACCACACGCCGCTGGAGTCGGTGCGCACGCCCGCCAGTTCGGCCACCTGGCCGGCGCGCTGCGGCGGAATGATGTTGATCACGGCGGCCTTGATGTCCTCGAACTCGGTGCTGGCGATCATGCCTTCGGCGTCGACCTTCACCACCTTGCTGTTCGGGCGGTATTCGACCCAGTCCTTGTACAGAGTATTCCAGGCCTTCATGAACAGCGGTTTTTTCGACGCCACGTCCGGGTTGGCGTCGAGCATGATGATCTTGGACTTGGGTTTGGCGCGCTTGAGGTAGTTGGCGATCAGACACACACGCTCGTACGGCCCGGGCGGGCAGCGGTAGGGCGCGAGCGGCATGCCGACGACGATGACGCCGCCGTCCTTCATCGACTCCACTTGCTGGCGCAGTTTGAGCGTCTGTTCGCCGGCTTTCCAGGCGTGCAGGATGGTCTGCTGCGCCTTTGCGTCGTAGCCCTCGATCTGGTCGAAGCGGAAATCGATGCCGGGCGACAGGATCAGCCGGTCATAGGCAAAGCTGGCTTTTTCCGTCCTGACCATGCGTTTGTCGGTGTCGATCGCGGTCACCGTGTCCACCACCACGTTCACGCCGTATTTGGATTTGAGCGCATCGTAGGTCTGGGTGAGGTCGTCCAGCGTCTTCAACCCGGCCAGCACCAGGTTGGACAGCGGACAGGAAACGAACTTGGGTTCGCGGTCGATCAGGGTGACTTCAATGCCCGGATCCCACATGCGGATGTATTTCGCGGCAGTCGCGCCGCCAAACCCTGCACCCACGATCACGACCTTGGCTTTTGCCGCGCCGGCGCGGGCGCGCAGCGGAAGCCCGGCGGCTGCCAGTCCCGCCGCGGAGACCTTCAGAAAATCGCGTCTTTGCATGGTCATGGTCGGCTCCTCAGGGCTTCACGGCGGCGAAGATCGCGGCCATCTGTTCGATTTCGTCGTCGGTGTAGGCCACTGCATGCTGGTGCATCACCGTGGCCGCGCGCGAACCGTCCTTGAAGGCTTTCATCTGCTTGACGAAGTAGTCCTTTTCGAGCCCGGCGAGCCCAGGAATGGCGCCATGACTGATGCCGTTCGTGCCGTGGCAGCTGGCGCAGGTGGCGGCGATCACCCGGCCGTGGGTGGAGGCGGGGTTGGCAGGGGAGAGGGCGGGTGCGCCGGCCTCTGCGGCGGGCGCGGGGCTGGCCGCTGCCACACCGGCCACCGCCTGCGCGGGCACCAGCATCCATTGGGGGGTGATCTGCCCGTTGATCATCACGGCCACCGGCACCGCCACCCAGCCCTTGAAGGCGTCGAGCGAAACCGGGCCGGCCGGCATGCGCGTGGGCATGGGCACGGGGTTGGATAAAGCGGGGCTGGCAAGCAGCAGCGTCGCCAGCAAGGCGGTGGTGCGGATCATGGCATTCCTCCAGGCGGAATCGTCGTTGTATGCCACGCGAGGCGGCACGTGAAACTTAGCAGGAGGCGTTCCAGATACAAAAAATAATCTATGTATTTGTTATTAAAAGATTAAGTTTGTTGATGGCAAGATCGGAGTCTGCCAATCGGTCTGACATGGCAGAGCGGGTTCTGCCAATTGGCAGACCGATGGCGCGCAGCTATCAGAAGCGCGGGACTGGGTCGGCGAGCAATTTGAGCCGGCGGTACAGGGTGCGCTCGCTCATGTTCAGAAAGGCCGCCGTCTTGCGGCGATTGCCGTCGAAGCGGGCAAGCGTGGCCTGGATCGTGGCAAGCGAGATATCGTCGTCGCGGTGGCACTGGTGGCCCAGCGCAACCTGGTCGGCGTCACGCATGCGCTGTTCCAGCGCTTTGGCCCGGCGGATTTCCTCGGGCAGATGCTGGGGCAGGATGGCGCCGCCGCGCGCCAGCAGGGCGGCGCGTTCGACGATGTTTTTCAGTTCGCGCATGTTGCCGGGGAAAGGATAACGGCGCAGCAGCGCCATCGCGTCATCGCTGATCGGCGTGGTCAGCTTGCCAGGCATCTTGCGCGACAGGAAATGCGCAACCAGGTGCGGGATGTCGTCCTGGCGGTGGCGCAGCGGCGGCAATTCGATCTGCATCACGTTGATGCGGTAGTAGAGATCGGCGCGGAAATCACCGCGGTCAACCATGGCCTTGAGATCGCGGTGAGTGGCGCAGATGAAGCGAAAATTCACGCGCCGCTCTTCGGTGCCGCCGAGCCGGCGAAAGGTGCCGGTTTCCAGCACGCGCAAAAGCTTGGCCTGGAGCGAAAGCGGAATTTCGCCGATTTCGTCCATGAACAGGGTGCCGCCGTCGGCGAGCTCGACCAGGCCCTTCTTGGCTCCGACACAGCCTGTGAACGCGCCCGGCTCGTGGCCGAACAGTTCGTTCACCAGCAGCTCCTCGGTGAAGCTGGTGCTGTCGATGGTGACGAAGGGGCCGCTCGCGCGCGGCGATTTGCGGTGCAGCAATTGCGCCGCCATTTCCTTGCCCGTACCGGTCTCGCCATGGATCAGCGCGGGCGAGTCGCTTTCGGCCACGAGGCAGATGTTGTCGATCACGCGCATGAACGAGGGGCAGCAGCCGACCATTTTCTCGTCGTCGAAAGCCAGCTCCTGCTCGTGGGTGATCGAGCGCATGCCCTCGCCCATGTAGAGGACACGGCCCTGATCGTCGAACACCGGCGAGCCGTGAATGGCGACGTACTCGGGTTTGTGGTCGCGGTCCAGGTGGCGATGGATGACCTGGACCGCCTCGCTGCTGCGAAACGTGCGCTCCAGCGGACATTCCTCGCCATTGATTTCACAGGGAGTGGGCGACTTGTGCGACACCTCGTGGCACTTCATGCCGATAATTTCGGCCGGCGCCAGCCGGGTGTAGGCCTCGGCGTAGCGCTGGTTGCAGGCGACGATGGTGTAGTCGCGGTCGATCAGCGCGAATGGCTCCGGGTGGGCATCCACCAGGCTTTGCACGAATTTGCTTTTGCCCGGCACGATGCGCCCCGTTTACAGCTCGCCGTAGGAATGCAGCCCCGACAGGAACATGTTCACCCCGATGAAGGCAAAAGTGGTGACGAACAGGCCCACCACCGCCCACCAGGCCAGCATCGGGCCGCGCAGGCCCTTGACCAGACGGATATGCAGCCAGGCCGCGTAGTTCAGCCACACGATCAGCGCCCAGGTCTCCTTCGGGTCCCACGACCAGTAGCCGCCCCAGGCTTCGGCCGCCCACATCGCGCCGAGGATGGTGGCAATGGTGAAGAAGGCAAAGCCGATGGCAATGGCCTTGTACATGATGTCGTCGATGACTTCTGGCCTGGGCAGTCGGCTGGCGAGAATGCCGCGCGCCGACAGCAGATAGGCCACGCCGAGCATGGCGGCAATGGCGAAGGCGCCGTAGCCGACAAAATTGGCAGGCACGTGCAGCTTCATCCACCAGGATTTCAGCGCGGGAACCAGTGGCTGGATTTCGTGCGCGCCCCGGTCAAAGGTGTACCAGAGGATGAAGCCCACAGCGGCGGAAATGATCAGCAGCACAAAACCGCCCAGCTGGCGCGTCTGGTAACGTGCTTCGTAATACAGATACATCATCGCGGTGATGAGACAGAACAGCACGAAGACTTCGTACAGGTTCGACACCGGAATGTGGCCGACGTCGGGGCCGATGAGATAGGACTCGTACCAGCGCACCATGAGGCCGATCCAGCCCATGGTCACGGCTACCCAGGTCATCGCCATGCCGGTGCTGTTCAGGAAATCCGAACGCGCCAGCAGGCCGGCCCAGTAAGTGACGGTGGCGAGCAGGAACAGTGCGCACATCCACATGATGGCCGCCTGGCTGGAGATCAGGTATTTGAGCAGGAACGCCTGTTCCATGCGTCCGAGATCGCCGCCGTACTGGCCGAGCGCTACCAGGCTCAATGCGCCAACTGCAATGAAGAGCACCCGGAATGGCTTCCAGAACCAGCCAAAGACCGCCAGCGCAGGAATCGAGGCGAGCAGGATGGCTTTCTCGTAGCCATCCATGAAACCGCCGTAACGCGACAGGGCGAACAGCAGGCCGCCCGCGACAATGGCCGCAAACAGCCAGTCGAACCAGGTCAGGCGCTTGAGCAGCGGGGCGGGTTGGTTGAGCGCAATTTCCATGATGGGACTCTCCGGTTGGGGCGCTTACTTCGCCAGGGTGTCGAGCGCCTGGGCGTGCTGCGCGAATTCTTTGTCGAAATCCAGGGTGTGCTTGGCGGCCGACATGGCCAGCAGGGCATGGCCGGGTTTGATCCGGATCCAGACACGCCGTTCGCGTACATAAAACATGAAAAACACGCCCAGCGTCAACAGCAGCGAGCCGAAGTAGACCACGTTCTTGCCGGGCGAACGTGTCAGCTGGAGGCCGCTGGCCTTCACTTCATCGAACTGCATCAGCTGGAGATAGATGGGCGCGCCGTACACAAACAGATCGGACAGACTGTTGAGAGTGTCGCGCACCAGCCAGCCGGTCGCGTCGTCGGCGGCAGGCGGAGGCAGCCCGGCCGAGCGGTTGGCGATTTGCAGGGCTTCAAAGGTGGAGAGCTCCAGAATGCGCAGATAGGTTTCTGCCGCCTTCTCGCGCTCCTCTTCCGGCACGCGTTTTTCGATGAAGCCGCTCAGAGCCTGGAATCCGCCGGTGGCAAACAGGGCCAGCACCTGCGTGGCGCTGAATTTCAGCTTGTCTTCGATCTCGGTGTTCCAGGCGTTTTCCGGCAAGGCCTGGCGGGCAAAGCGTGCCGCGATTTCGGGGCGCAGGTCCGGGTTGAGCAGCACCCCGCGCAGACGCATGAAACTGTCAATGCTGCCGCTGGCATCCAGCGGCATCCGCAGATAGCGGAACGATTCGTTCGGCGAATCGCGCACGCCCGACATCATGTACCAGCGGCCATCCAGCTCCATCGGCAGCATGTAGTTGGAATATTCGCGCGCCTGTCCGCGAGAGTCGCGCAGCTTGTACTGGAAACTGGGGCCGACGTTGCGCAGATGCTTGTTGTCTGACACGGGACTGCCGCCCAGCACGGCCATGGCGTCTCGCGGGGTATCGATCTCGCCGCCCATGTTTTCGATGTTGAAGGGGCGGAAGTCGGTGAATTCTAGGGTGTAGTCACCCGCTGCGCTCGACAGCGTCGTGTTTTGATGCACGACGCCCTCCACGTCAAAAGTTGCTGCCTGCGCGGAGAACAGGTTCCATCCCCGCAGCGTGAGCTTGGTGCCGCCGTCTGCGAAGCTGGCCTGGTAGATGGCGATGCCGTCGTGAATGAGCGGATGGTTGACCGCGATCGTCGCCTCGCGGATTTTCTTGCCGGACTGGTCGAACAGTTCGAGGTCGGATTCGAAGCTCTTGGGCTGGCCGGTGGAATAGTGCTCGATGCGGAACTGCTTCAGCGCCACGGTAAACGGCAAATCCTGCACCAGGTAGCCGTCGGCCACGTTGAGAAAAGCCACATCCGCGCTCGATCCCTCGGGAATCTGCACGCTGCCGCGAAACGAGGGATTGGCGGGAGACAATCGGGAAATGGCGGGCACCTGGCTCTGCGGAATATCGCGCGTCTCGATCTTCTTCATGCCCAGCATTTGCTGTGCCTTGAACACCAGATTGCCGTCCATCAGGCCGCCGATGCAGATCAGCACGATTGCCGCATGGGCGAGAAAATATCCCAGCCGGTTCCATTTGCCGGCCTTGGCGGCCAGCAACAGGCCCTCCTCACGCGCTACACGCTTGACCTGGTAGCCCTGTCCCGCGAGATAGGCCTCGGCCCGTGTGGCGAGCGCCTCCGGGGCGTATGCGGTGACAGCTTCGTGCTTGTGCTTGAAGGCCGCCAGCGACTGTTCGCTGACGTGCTCGCGAAAACTTTTCATTTCGCGCGCGAAATTGGGCGCGTTGCGCCAGATGCACACGCTGGTGGATGCGACCAGAAACGCCAGGATGAGCAGAAACCAGCCGGCGTGGTACACGTCGTACAAGCCCAGCTTTTCGAATACCTGGAACCAGTAGGGGCCGAACTGGATGATGTAATTGTTGTAAGGCTCGGCCTGCTTCAGCACGGTGCCGACGATGGAGGCGACCGCCAGAATGGAGAGCAGGCTGATGGCAAAGCGCATCGAGCTCAGAAGCTCGAACAGGGATTTTCCGAATGAAGGGGTAGCGGATTTCATGAACGTTGGAAATGAAAAAGGGTGACGCGCGTCACCCTTTCATCGACTCGGACGGTGCCGATAAGTTTACCCGCAAGGGGTAGGCCGTGGTTGCACAGCCGCGCAAGCGGCGATCCCGGCTTACCGCAGACCCTGAATGTAGGACGCGACAGCTTTCATGTCGGCATCAGTCATCTTGGCGGCAATGCTGCGCATCATCTTGGCGGCATCGTTGGCGCGGGTGCCCACGCGGAACTCGTTCAGCTGGGCATAGATGTAGTCACCATGCTGGCCGGCCAGGCGGGGGAACTGGCTGGGAATGCCCTTGCCCTGCGGGCCGTGGCAGGACGCGCACGCGGGGACGCCCGCGCCCTGCACGCCGCCCCGATAGATTTTCTGGCCGATTAGCGCCAGAGCCTGATCTTTCGACGTAGCGGGCTTGGGCTGCTGTGCGCTGAAATAAAGCGCCAGATTTTTCATGTCCTGTTCCGACAGGTTGGCGACCATGCCCGACATGATCGCGTTCTTGCGCGCGCCCGATTTGAATTCGGTGAGCTGTTTATAAATGTATTCAGCGTTGAGCCCGGCCAGCTTGGGGTTGGCGGCTGCGGCGCTGTTGCCATCCACTGCGTGACATCCGGCGCAGACCTGGTTGACGATGGTTTCCGCTGCCTTGGGGTCGCCCTTGACCGTGCTCGGGTTGGCGTAAGCGGAAGTGGCAACCAGTGCGGCGGCCAGGGTGACGACAAATTTCATGGAAGCTCCTGAAGCTTGCGAACGCGGGGATTGCAAAATTTTGGCAAGCGGGTAGTTTAGCGTCAACTAATATGACTGCCAAGCCTGTGCTCAATCGCGCCCAATTCCACACTTCGGTCGCCCGGCTGCGCGATTTGCCCGCCAGTCGGGCCGAGATTGCGTTCGCCGGGCGATCCAATGCCGGAAAGTCGAGCGCGATCAATCTCTTGACGCGCAAGAACCGGCTTGCCTACACCTCCAAAACGCCTGGCCGCACCCAGCTCATCAATTTTTTCGAGCTCGATGCCAATATTTTTCTGGTCGACCTGCCCGGATACGGTTACGCCAAGGTGCCGCCGGAAATCAAGGCGCAGTGGGAAGCGCTGCTGTCGCGCTATCTCCAGGAACGGGCTGCGCTGGCGGGCATGGTGCTCATCATGGATGCGCGTCACCCCCTGACGCCGCTGGACCAACGCATGCTCGACTGGTTTTTGCCACGCGGCAAACCGGTGCATATCCTGCTATCGAAGGCCGACAAGCTGTCCGGCAACGAACGGGCGCAGACGCTGCGCAAGGTGAGACAGGCGGTGGCGGCGCATGCGTGCGTCAGCGTGCAGCTATTTTCCAGCCTGTCCCGGCTGGGGGCGGAAGAAGCGGCCGCGCGGATCGAATCCCTGCTGGAGCCGCTTGGCCCGAGCCAGAACGATGACACTGCGCCTGCCATGGCGACGCAGCACGAATAAAAAAGCCCCGACCAAGGGAGGAGTCGGGGCCAAAAGTGCCTTAAGGGGATTAAGGCATCCCGCTCAGGGAGGAGAAGCGGGAGACGATGCAAGACCGTCTGCATCATGGAGCGTGTGAGCCGAAAAATAGTTCCGCGCGTGTGTGTTTGATTTGGAGACGACTGTGACCCTGCCGTTTGGCCAGTTCCCTGCCCGCCGCATGCGGCGGATGCGGCGCGACGACTTTTCTCGCCGGTTGATGCGTGAGCACTTGCTTACTGTAAATGATTTGATTTACCCGGTTTTCGTTCTGGATGGAATGGGGCGGCGCGAAGTTGTGACGTCGATGCCCGGTGTGGAGCGGCTATCGCTCGACCAGTTGTTGCCAATCGCTGAAGAATGTGTGGCGCTGGGCATACCGGCGCTGGCGCTATTCCCGGTGATCGACGCCGGGCTGAAATCTTCCGCAGCCGAAGAGGCGCTCAATCCAGATGGTCTGGTGCCGCGAACCGTGGCCGCCCTCAAGCAACGCTTTCCGGAACTGGGTGTTATCACCGATATCGCGCTCGATCCCTACACCAGCCATGGCCAGGACGGGCTCATCGACGCCCGCGGGTATGTGCTCAACGACGAAACCGTCGAGGTATTGGCCAGACAGGCTGTCGTGCACGCCCAGGCAGGAGCCGACGTCGTCGCCCCGTCCGACATGATGGATGGGCGCGTTGCCGCCCTGCGCAGTGCGCTCGAGGCTGCCGGCCACATCCATACCCGGATTCTGGCCTATGCAGCCAAATACGCCTCCAGCTTTTACGGCCCGTTCCGCGATGCTGTCGGATCGACCGCCAATCTGGGCTCCGGCAATAAATATACCTATCAGATGGACCCCGCCAACAGCGACGAAGCCCTGTGGGAAGTCGGCATGGACTTGCAGGAAGGTGCCGACATGGTCATGGTCAAACCCGGCATGCCCTATCTCGACGTGATCCGTCGCGTCAAAGACACCTACGGCGCGCCAACCTACGCCTATCAGGTGAGCGGCGAATACGCCATGCTGAAAGCCGCCGCGCACAACGGCTGGCTGGACGAGAAAGCCTGTGTGCTGGAAGCGCTTCTGGCCTTCAAACGGGCCGGCGCGGATGGCGTGTTGACGTATTTTGCGCGGGATGCGGCGCGGTGGCTCGCGGCGTCGGCGACCGGCTGACCATTCGACAGCCGATACCATCCAAAACTCAACTTTTCTTCATGTTGAGCCGATATTCTCTACAGTCCCCCTACAATGCCGGAGGCGCTCAACCATGATGACCACGATGGAAAATGTGATGCCCCCGCCAAACCAGAAGCTCCCCGAGGATTTCGAGCGCACCATCATCGATATTCCCGCGCCCGCCCCGCTGCGGGAGCTGTGTCTGAATCTGGAAGACGGTGTGCAGCAGAAAACCCTGGACGAAGAACGGTTCAAGTTCCGTTTCGCAACCAGCCAGGAGGCCCTGCGTGGCGCGTCGCTCCTGGTGCAAAAACGATACGCTTGGCGGGGGTATCCTGCGAATCCACTCAAAAAATACCCCAACCGGGTCACCCTGCTGACAACCACTCGGGAGCGCATAGTGGGCACGGTAACCATCGGCTACGATTCGGAAGAGGGTTTGTTCGCAGACGAACTCTACAAGTCTGAGGTCGACGCGCTGCGGGCCCGGGGCGCGCGCGTCGGCGAACTGAACAAACTGGCCATCGATCACACGCTTGGCAGCAAGCATGTGCTCGGCGGGATCATTCACCTTGCCTATATTTACGGCAGCCTGATACACGGCTGCACCGATGCCGTCATCGAAGTGGTGCCGCGTCACAAACAGTTCTATTCAGCCATGCTCGGATTCGAGCAACTGGGGCCGGAGCGTCCCAATCCCAAGGCCGACAACGCGCCTGCGTTGCTGATGCATCTGCCGCTCGACCACATGGCCAGGAAAATCGCCGAAGTCGGCGGAAAAGGGCGCGATAGCGACGATTCGAGTCTCTATCCCTACTTTTTCAGCCCCTACGAGCAAGAAGGCATCATGAGGCGCTTGCTCAACGGGGGCTGACGTGTCTGTGTTCAACTACGAGGAAGCGTTCTCGCGCAACATCGGCTGGTTTACCCCCTCAGAACAGCACGCGCTGAGAAGCGCGCGCGTGGCGATTGCAGGCATGGGCGGCGTCGGCGGGGTGCATTTGCTCACCCTGGCCCGACTGGGCGTAGGGCGCTTCAGAATCGCCGATCTCGACCGCTTTGCACTCGTCAATTTCAACCGCCAGGCGGGAGCCTCCTGTTCGTCGCTTGACCAGGAAAAAACCGCAGTCATGGCCCGCATGGCGCGCGATATCAATCCTGAGCTTGAGCTGGACGCCTTTTCAGACGGCGTCAGCGCAGCGAATATCGACGCCTTTCTGCGCGGCGTGGATGTCTACGTCGACGGCCTCGACTACTTTGTTTTCGAAACCCGCCGCATGGTCTACGACGCCTGCCGCGCCAGGGGTATTCCTGTGGTGCTTGCCGTACCGCTGGGCATGGGGGCGTCGCTGTTGCATTTTTTGCCCGAAGGCCCCGGTTTCGAGGACTATTTCCGGCTGGAGGACGGGGGGCGCGACGAATGGCCGGTGCGCTTCCTTGCCGGTGTCGCGCCGGCGCTGCTGCACCGCCATTACCTCGCCTACCCCGAGATCGTCGATTTCGCCGCGCAGCGCGTCCCTTCGACCGGCGCCGCCTGCCAGATCTGTTCCGGGCTGGCCGCCACGTCTGTGGCCAAACTGCTGCTTGGCCGCGGCGGTGTCGTCGGCGTGCCGCGATCATCCCAGTTCGATGCCTATACCGGCCGCTTCAAGCGTGTGTGGCGACCGGGAGGCAACCGGCACCCACTCCAGCGCCTCGCCATCGGCTACATCAACTACCGCTTGCGGCGCGCGGGCAAGGCATGACGCACCCCCCTTCCGGTACTTTGCGCGCCTTGCTCGAGCGCGCGCGCTGGGCCCCTTCGGCCGACAATACCCAACCCTGGCGCTTCCACATCCTGGACGAGGCCGCCTGCCGGATCGATTATCGGCCGCATGCAGGCATGGGCGTGTTCAACCTCGATCATTACACCGGCCATCTTGCCATGGGGGGCTTGCTCGAAACCCTGCGGCTGGCCGCTGGCGCGTGCGGCTGGGACGTGGACGCATCGATCGCGGGCGGCGAGAGCGAGGACCAGGCATTTTCCGTCCACGCCCGTCTCGTTCCTGCCAAACACCGCCCCGACCCGCTTGCCGACTGGATCGAAGCGCGCAGCACGCAGCGAAGACTCATGCTTCCGCACGGGTTGTCCGAGGCCAGCCGCTTGTCCCTGGCGCGCGATCTGCCTTGTGGTTATCGCCTGGTCTGGATGACCGGACTGACGCAACGGCATCGGGTGGGACGCTTGTTGTCGCAGGTCGGCAAGGTACGGCTGCTCATGCCGGAAACCTACGAAGTCCATCGCGACACCGTGGACTGGCGCGCCCGGCATAGCGTCGACCGTATTCCCGCCGCCGCCATAGGGGTCGATCCCCTGACCCGCCGTATCATGGCTTGGGCCTTGCGGTCCCGTGCCCGCGTCGCCTGGCTCAATCGCTTTTACGGCCACCTCCTGCCCAGGCTCGAAATGGATTACCTGCCGGCCCTGGCCTGTGGCGGGCATTTTTTCCTGGTGGCGGCTGCGGGCGGAGACGGCTTGTCGCAGCGCCTGGCACACGGCGCTGCCATGCAGCGACTGTGGTTGTCGGCCGCTCGCCACGGATTGCAATTCCAGCCCGAAATGGCCGCCCTGGTGTTTGCCCGTGTCAAGCGACACGCAGATTTAACCCCCTGACGACATCTGGAATTGACCCCCTGGGTTAATCAACTTTCCGACGTGATCGGGGTGGGGG
>JAIWOL010000174.1 GCA_020216925.1 Thiobacillus sp.
TGTGCTTCGTTTCCAACGATGGCCTCCTTGCGAACAAGGGGGGTCAATTCCTCGTGTCGCCAGGGGGTCAATTTACGGTGTCGCCTGACAGTTCTTGAAACCAAACTCCGCGCTTTTTACTCCCGCCCCCGTATTTTTACAAGTGCGCCGCAGGAAAAACGGACGCACCGGCTACACTGGCAGTACATTTCAACGACGAGGTGACGGCAATGAATATCGTTTTGGCGGGATTGGTGGTGGGCGCTTTGTGGACGTCGGGTGCCTGGGCAGAAACCGCACAGCAAAACCGCATGAAATCCTGCAATGCGGAGGCGGGACAGAAGAGCCTGAGCGGCGATGCGCGCAAGGCCTTCATGAAATCCTGCCTGTCCGGCAAGTCCAGTTGATCTCCGGCGGGTGGGCTGACGATCAGGGCTCCTTCGGGAGCCCTGATCGTCTCGGCCTGCGTTAGGATGCAGGCCATGCGCCCCGACTGGGATATCTTTTGCAACGTGATCGACAACTACGGCGATATTGGCATCGCCTGGCGGCTGGCACGCGGGCTGGCGCGTGATCACGGGGTCAATGTCCGGTTGTGGGTGGACGACCTGGCCGCGTTCCGTCGCATCTGGCCGGCCGTCGAGACGGGCGCGCACGCGCAGCGCTGCGAAGGCGTGACGGTACGACGCTGGGCTGCGCCGTTCGAGCCGGTGCAACCGGCGCGCAGGGTGGTCGAAGCCTTCGGCTGCGCCCTGCCCGATGTCTATCTGGCGGCGATGGCGATACAGGAACCGCCGCCCGTGTGGATCAATCTCGAATACCTGAGCGCGGAACCCTGGGTGTCGGCGCATCACGGTCTGCCGTCGCCACACCCGCGGTTGCCGCTGACCAAATATTTCTTCTTTCCGGGCTATGTGCCGGAAACGGGCGGGCTGCTGGTCGAGACGGATTATTTCGCGCGCCGTTCGGGGTTTGACGCGGACGCATACTGGCGCAGCCTGGGGTTGGGCGCGCGGCAGCCGGACGAGCTGCGCGTTTCCCTGTTTGCCTACGAAAATGCCGCATTGCCGGCGCTGCTCGATGCCTGGGCTGCGGGGGCGCAACCTCTGCTCTGCCTGGTGCCAGAAGGGCGCATTGTGCCGCAGCTCGCTGCCTGGCTGGGCGTGGCGGAGCTGGCGCCGGGAATGAACCCAGTTCGCGGCGCACTCCGCGTCGTCGTGCTGCCCTTCGCCGACCAGGATGCCTATGATCACCTGTTGTGGGCGTGCGACCTGAATTTTGTGCGCGGGGAGGATTCCTGTGTCCGTGCGCAATGGGCTGCCCACCCCATGGTTTGGCAAGCCTACCCGCAGGCGGGTGAGGCGCATTGGCGCAAGCTGGAAGCCTTGCTGGCCCTGTACCTGCAAACCGCCCCGCTGACGGTGGCAGATGCCGTGCGCGGAATCTGGCAGGGCTGGAATGGCATGCCCGGCGCGCCCGGCATGGCAACTGCCTGGACCGCCTGGCTGGCCGTGCGGGCCGAGATCGAGCGCCATGCCGCGGCCCGGCCTGTGCAGCTGGCGCGTGCCGGCCGGCTCAGCCAGAAGCTGGTGGATTTCGCTGAAAGCGGGTTAAAATTGCGAGTTTTCTCAAATTCTCAGTCAAGCCCTCAGCAGGACACACACCCATGAAAACCGCAATGGAACTCCGCGCCGGCAACGTCGTGATGGTCGGAAAAGACCCGATGGTCATATTGAAGGCCGAATTCTCGAAATCGGGCCGCAACGCCTCGGTCGTCAAGATGAAAATGAAGAATCTTCTCAACGGGTCGGGGCAGGAAGCCGTTTATCGTGCCGACGACAAATTCGAGCAGGTCATCCTCGACCGCAAGGAATGCACCTATTCCTATTTCGCTGATCCGCTCTACGTGTTCATGGACGCCGAGTACAACCAGTACGAAGTCGAAGGCGAAAACCTCGGTGACGCGCTGAACTACCTCGACGACGGCATGCCCGTGGAAGTGGTGTTCTACGAGGGCCGCGCGATTTCGGTCGAAATGCCCACCACGGTCATCCGCGAAGTTGAATACACCGAGCCAGCCGTGCGGGGCGACACCTCCGGCAAAGTGATGAAACCTGCGCGCATCAAGCCCACCGGCTTTGAGCTGCCGGTTGCGGCCTTCGTCGAAATCGGCGACATGATCGAGATCGACACCCGCACCCACGAGTTCAAGCGGCGCGCCAACTGACGCCGCGCACGAGCGGTGCAAAAAGGCAGCTTCGGCTGCCTTTTGATTTTCGACGCCCACGGCAGCGTTAAAATGCCGGCTCGAATGTCCTTGGTTGCATCCATGCCCGACCCGCGTTTCGTTCACCTGCGCCTGCACTCAGAATTTTCGGTGACCGACGGGCTGGTGCGGCTCGACGACGCAGTGGCGCGGGCGAGGGAAACGGGGATGCCGGCGCTGGCGCTCACCGATCTGGCGAATACTTTCGGCTGGGTGAAGTTCTACCGTGCGGCGCGCGGCAAGGGGGTGAAACCGGTTCTCGGATGCGACGTCTGGGTGACGAATCATGCCGACCGCGCGCGGCCGTCGCGCTTGCTGTTGCTGGTGCAGCATGCAGATGGTTACAGGCGTTTGTGCGAGCTGCTGTCGCGCGCCTATCTGGAGAACCTGCATCGGGGACACGCTGAAATCGATCCCCTCTGGCTCGCCGGGGACAGCAGCGGGATCATCGCTTTGTCGGGGGGGGGCGCCGGCAGCGTGGCGCAGGCCATTCTCGACAACAAGCCGGATGCTGCCCGACGCGAAGCCGAACAGTGGGCGGATCGCTTCCCTGACCGTTTCTACCTCGAATTGCAGCGCTACGGCCAGCCGCACGCTGAACGCCTGATCGACGGCCTGCTCGACATCGGTCACGAACTGGGGTTGCCGAGCGTGGCGACACACCCCGTGCAGTTTCTGTCGGCGGACGATTTCCAGGCGCACGAGGCGCGCGTGTGCATCGCCGAGGGCCTGATGCTGGGCGACCCGCGCCGTCCGCGGCTGTTCACTGGCGAGCAGTACCTGAAATCGCCCGAGGAAATGGCCGCGCTTTTTGCGGATCTGCCCGAAGCGCTGGAAAACAGCGTCGAGATTGCCAAGCGCTGCAATCTGGAACTCACGCTTGGCAAGAGCAGGCTCCCCGATTTTCCGACACCGGACGGAATGGGCCTCGACGACTACATCCGCCAGCGCGCCTATGACGGGCTGGATATGCGGCTCGCACAACTCTATCCCGACGCGACATTGCGCGCGACCCAGCGTGCCCGTTACGTTGAGCGGCTGGAGTTCGAGCTCAAAACCATCATCCAGATGGGCTTTCCCGGCTATTTCCTGATCGTCTCGGATTTCATTTCCTGGGCCAAGGAAAACGACGTGCCGGTGGGCCCGGGACGCGGCTCGGGCGCGGGCTCGCTGGTGGCCTACGCGCTTCTCATCACCGACCTCGACCCGCTGGAATACGACCTGCTGTTCGAACGCTTTCTCAACCCGGAGCGGGTGTCGATGCCCGACTTCGACATCGATTTCTGCCAGGACAAGCGCGAAAAAGTCATTCAGTATGTCAAGGACAAGTATGGCCACGGCGCAGTGTCGCAGATTGCCACGTTCGGCACGCTGGGGTCCAAGTCGGTGATCCGCGACGTCGGCCGCGTGCTCGACATGCCCTACGCCTACTGTGACAAGCTTTCCAAGCTTGTGCCCGTCGAAGGCGTGAAGCCGGTGTCGCTGAAGAAGGCGCTGGAGATGGAGCCGCAGCTCAGGGAACGCTACGATGAAGAAGAGGAGGTTCGCGAGCTTTTCGGACTGGCGGAAAAACTCGAAGAGCTGACGCGCAACGTCGGCATGCACGCCGGTGGTGTGCTGATTGCGCCGGGCAAGCTCACCGATTTCTGTCCCCTTTACCGTGCCGAAGGCTCGGATTCGGTCGTGTCGCAATACGACAAGGACGACGTGGAGGCCATTGGCCTCGTCAAGTTCGACTTTCTTGGCCTGCGCACGCTGACGATCCTCAACGAGGCCGTGCATTTTGTGCGCCGTCACCCAGGCATGGAGACGTTCCGGCTCGAAGACCTGAAGCTTGACGACCCGCGTGTCTACCAACTCTTTGCCGACGGCAACACCACCGCGGTATTCCAGTCCGAATCGCGCTCGGCCAAGGATCTGGAAAAGAAGCTCAAGGGCGATACCTTCGAGGACATCATCGCCTTGATGGCGCTCAACCGCCCCGGCCCACTCGGCTCGGGCATGGTCGACGATTTCATCTTGCGCAAGAACGAACAGCGCAAGACCGGCACCGGCAAGGCCGAGTGGTACTTTCACCCCGACCTCGCCGACGTGCTCAAATCGACCTACGGCATCATCGTCTACCAGGAACAGGTGATGCTCGTCGCGCAGATTCTGGCCGGCTACACGCTGGGCGGCGCCGACATGCTGCGGCGCGCCATGGGCAAGAAAAAACCCGAGGAAATGGCCAAGCAGCGCGAGATTTTTCTCGCCGGCGCGGCGAATCGCGGCGTCGACGCGAAGCTCGCCGAGCGCCTGTTCGACCTGATGGAAAAATTCGCCGAATACGGCTTCAACAAGTCGCACTCGGCCGCCTACGCCCTTGTTGCTTACCATACCGCCTGGCTCAAGGCGTACTACCCTGCCGAATTCATGGCGGCGACGATGTCGTCCGAATTGTCCGACACCGACAAACTGCGCATCTTCATCGAGGATTGCGTCGCCAACGGGCTCACCATCCTGCCGCCCGACATCAACCAGTCGCTGCATCGCTTCGAACCGGTGTCCAGGACCAACATTCGCTATGGCCTCGGCGCGATCAAGGGCACGGGCGAGGCGGCCGTCAACGCCATAGTTGCCGAGCGGGAGGCGAACGGCCCGTACCGGGGCCTGTTCGATCTCGTGCGCCGGGTCGACAGGCGCTACCTGAACCGGCGTGTGCTCGAAGCCCTGGTGAAAGCCGGCGCCTTCGATACCCTCAACGAGCATCGCGCCAGCCTGTTCGCGTCGGTTGGCCGGGCGCTCGAGGCGGTCGACCAGGCTGCGCGCAACGGCGGCCAGGCCGGCCTTTTTGGCGAAGCGACCGAAAACGAGGAAGCGCTGGTGGACACGCCGCGCTGGTCCGAGCCGGACAGGTTGTTGCAGGAAAAATCGGCGATGGGCTTTTATTTTTCTGGCCATCCCTTTACTGCATACGAAGCCGAGGTGGCGTCCTTTGCCAAAAGACGGCTGGGCGGCTTGGAGCCGTCGCGCGAGCCGGTCATTCTTGCCGGCGTGGCCGTCTCGCTGCGCACGCAAATGAGCCGGCGCGGCAAGATGCTGATCCTGCTGCTGGATGACGCCAGCGGGCAGGTCGAGGTGACGATCTTTAATGAACTGTACGAACAGCATCGCGCGGTGCTCCGGGAAGACGCGCTTCTGGTGATCGAGGGCAAGGTCAGCCGCGACGATTACTCGGGCGGTCTGCGCGTGACGGCCGACCACATCTACGATCTGGCTGGCGCCCGCACCCGTTTCGCGCAGGGTTTGCGGATCGTGTGCAATGGCGAATGCCACGACCGGCCGCACAGCGGCCGCAAGCTGGCCGAGCTGCTCTCGCCCTACACCCAGCAGGAAGGAGGATGTCCTGTGTGGATCGAATACCGGAATCCACGGGCGCAATGCCGGGTCAGACTGGGCGAGGACTGGCGGGTGCGGCTCGACGACCGGTTGTTGGAGTCGCTAGGCGGGTGGCTCAAGCCCGACGCGGTCCGGGTGATTTATTGAAGGCGGTCGTTGGAGGGACAAACTGTTGCAGCAGTGACACAAACCTACCCGAAGAGGTCTTGTTGGCGACAGTTTAGTTGACAAGTATTAGCTAATATTAGAGAATTCTAATAACACTGAGGCGTCGCAATGGCGATCGGTGTTGTCTCCTCCAATCCTCCTCCTTTGGTGGATATTCAGCCCGGTTCTTCGGAACCGGGCATTTTTTTGTTCGCCGTCCAGCCTGCCGCTGCGCAGCGTTTCAAAGCCGGCAACGTGCCGGGCCAGGCGTCTTGCTGCATGCGCGCCGGTGCCCTGCGTGTCGGGCGCTGCGTGTTGCAATCAGCCCGGTCCGTCCAGCACCCGCATCGAGGCGTCGATCCGGCAGCGTGCGCACCCAGTCATGGCCTGTAAAGGCATGCAGCACGCCGCATCGCTTCCCCGGGCCGCCCGCCCGGCACGCGATCACGAATCGCCGACATCGAGCCGGCATGGGTCATTTCACTTTCATGCCGGGCTGCGCGCCGCTATCGGGAGACAGGATGAAGAGTCCCGGCGCATCACCCGAGGCAGCCAGCACCATGCCTTCGCTCATGCCGAATTTCATCTTGCGCGGGGCAAGATTGGCAACCATGACCGTCAGCCGTCCAACAAGTGTTTCCGGCGCGTAGGCAGATTTGATGCCGGCAAATATCTGCCGCGTGCCCAGCTCGCCCAGGTCAAGGGTCAGGCGCAACAGCTTGTCTGCGCCCTCCACGTGTTCGGCCCCGGCGATGCGGGCAATGCGCAGATCGATCCTGGCGAAATCCTCGATGGATATCGTGTCGGCTATTGTCACGGCAGCCGGCCGTGCTGCGTGCGTCTGGGCTTCGGCATGACGCGCCGGGGCGGGGGCGGGCGCCGGTGCAAGGTTTTGCCGGTTGGCATCGACCATGGCGGTGAGCGTCTTGGGGTCGATGCGGGTCATGAGGTGGGTGTACTCGTTGATGCTGTGGCCAAGCAGCAGCGTGTTGACGTGATCCCAGGCCAGCGGTTCGACCGCAAGGAAGGCTTCCACTTTTTGGGCCAGCTCGGGCAATACGGGTTTGAGGTAAAGGCTCAGCAGACGGAAGCAGTTGAGCGCGACGGTGCAGACCTGGTGCAGGCGGGCGGCAGCTTCGGGTTGCCTGGCCAGTTCCCAGGGTTTTTCGTCGGCAACGAACTGGTTGGCGCGGTCGGCCAGCGCCATGATTTCGCGCAACGCCCGGCCAAAATCGCGTGATTCGTAATGACTGGCGAGGGATGCAGCCGCAGCCTGGAATGCGGCGAGCAGTTCGGGCTGCTCGATGCGGTCGGCGAGTCTGCCGTCAAAATTCTTGTGGATGAAGCCGGCGGTGCGGCTGGCGATGTTGATGAACTTGCCGACCAGGTCGGAATTGACCCGGGCCACGAAATCGTCGAGGTTGAGGTCGATATCCTCCATCGAGCCGTTCAGCTTGGCGGCGAAGTAATAGCGCAGCCATTCGGGGTTGAGTCCGGCCTCCAGATAGCTTGCAGCCGTGATGAAAGTACCGCGCGACTTCGACATTTTTTGGCCGTTCACGGTGAGGAAACCGTGCGCATACACGGCTGTGGGCAGGCGGTGGCCGGAAAACTTCAGCATCGCCGGCCAGAACAGGGCATGGAAATAGAGAATGTCCTTGCCGATGAAATGCACCAGTTCGGTCTTCGCGTCCCGGCCCCACCAGGCTTCGAAATCCAGCCCCCTGTCGGCGGCGTATCTGGCGAAACTTGCCATGTAGCCCACCGGGGCATCGAGCCAGACGTAGAAATATTTGCCAGGCGCGCCGGGAATCTCGAAGCCGAAATAGGGGGCGTCGCGGCTGATGTCCCAATTCGACAACCCCTGCGCGAACCATTCCTGCATCTTGTTGGCGGCCTCGTCCTGCAAAGTGCCGGATGTCGTCCACTCGCGCAGGAACGTCTCGCAGTCGCCGAGCTTGAAGAAGTAGTGTTCCGAATCCTTGTGCACGGGGGTGGCGCCCGATACGGCCGAGACCGGGTTCTTGAGTTCGGTGGGGCTGTAGGTTGCGCCGCAGACTTCGCAGTTGTCGCCGTACTGGTCGGCCGCGCCGCACTTGGGGCATTCGCCCTTGATGAAGCGGTCGGGCAGGAAAAGCTTTTTCACCGGGTCGAACATCTGGGCGATGGTCTTGACTTCGATCAGCCCGGCATCCTTCAGCGCCAGGTAGATTTTTGAGGCAAGCGCCCGGTTTTCCTCCGTGTGCGTCGAGTAATAGTGGTCGAAACCGATGTGAAAGCCGGCAAAATCGCGGGTGTGTTCATCCCATACGCGGCTGATCAGGGCCTCCGGGGTGACGCCTTCCTTTTCGGCGCGCAGCATGATCGCCGTGCCGTGGGTGTCGTCGGCGCACATGTAGCGGCAGTCGTGGCCGCGCATCTTCTGGAAGCGGACCCAGATGTCTGTCTGGATGTATTCCACGAGGTGACCGAGATGGATGCTGCCGTTGGCATAGGGCAGGGCGGACGTGACGAGAATCTGGCGGGTCATGGCGGCGGCGGGGACGAAAGGCCGCCATTTTACTGCCCCCGCCCTAAAAGCGTGAGCCGGGCTGGGCCAGGAATGCGATTTCTTCTGCCGTCGAGGCGCGTCCCAGCGCGGCGTTGCGATGCGGAAACCGGCCAAATCGCGCGATCACGTCGCGATGGCGCACGGCGTAATCGTGGAAATCCTCGAACAGCGCGCGTTCGTCAGCAGCGCATTCGCGCACCAGCGCGGCATAAAGAGCAACCGCACAGTCCTGCATGGCGAGGGATTCGGCGTGTTCCAGCGGCAGGTACAGAAACACGCGTTCGATCAGGCTGAGGGCGCGATCGTCTCCGGCGGCCAGAGCGGCAAGTGACAGCTTCAGCGCCTGGGCATCGGAGGCAAAGGCTGCGGCCTGTCCCCGGAATACGTGATGCGGAAACTGATCGAGCACGATCACCTGTGCCAGGCATCCGCGTGGCGTGTCAGCCCAGTCATCCAGCCGGCCTGACCGGGCGTCGGTCAGCAATTTGCCATACTGCACCGAAACCGCACGGTCTGTCTCGGCCGATTTGCCGAACCAGAGCGCGCGCTGTCGCTGGCTGGTTTCAAGGGCGCTGCCCGGCGCGCCAAACCAGAAGGCGAGTACGGTTTCCGGTGTGGCGGGCATGTGTGCGATCAGAAAATGTCGTCAGGCAGCGAATTGTGCGAGCCGTCGCAGAAGGGCGGGGTTTTCGTGTGTTTGCAATTGCATAGCCAGACCGTCTGCTTTTCGGCCACGACGAGTGGCAGCGGCTCGATACCCGTGCCTTCGTGGGAGCCATCGCAGAACGGGGGGGTCATGGAGCGGCCGCAGGCGCACCACCAGTATTCGCCGGGTTCCAGCACGAGTTCGGCGGGATTGCGTTCGTAGACAACGGGTTCGGTCATGTCTGGCTCCATTCAGAAATGGCGATTCTACTGCATGGGCCAGGCGGTCTGCGCGCAAAGCGGCAAGGCTCGGTTGACAAGATTCTATATTTTGATAGAAATGGAATAATGGAAACAAATAATGCGAAACATGGAAACATCTGACGCTGTCCCGATTCTGGCCGCCCTGGCGCAGCCCACGCGCCTGAACGTGTTCCGTGTACTGGTGCAGGCGGGGCCTGTCGGGCTGCCTGCCGGCCGGATCGCCGAACTGGCCGGGGTGCCGCCATCTTCCCTGAGTTTTCACCTCAAGGAACTTAGCCATGCGGGCCTCGCCGGGTCGCGCCAGAACGGTCGCTTTGTCATCTACACGGCGCGTTTCGAGACCATGAACGGCTTGCTTGCTTACCTCACCGACAACTGCTGCGGCGGCAATCCCTGTACGCCGGTCTCGTCCTGCGACCTTCAACCCGTAGTCAAAAAAACCGCATCCCGAAAGGAGCCCGCATGAAACGCCTGCATGTCCACGTCGCGGTCGACGACCTTGCCGCCAGCATCAAGTTTTACTCGACCATGTTCGCCAGCGAACCCACCGTACAGAAAACCGATTACGCCAAATGGATGCTCGACGATCCGCGCGTGAACTTTGCCATTTCGGCACGCGGCGCCACGCCGGGCCTCAACCATCTGGGAGTGCAGGTTGAAAACGCCGATGAGCTCGCCGAGATGAATACCCGCCTGCAAAAACTGGAAGCCAATGTGGTCGAGGAAATGGGCACCGCCTGCTGCTACGCCAAATCGGACAAGTACTGGGCCACAGACCCCACCGGCATTGCGTGGGAGACCTATCACACGCTCGACAGCATTCCGGTGTTCGGCGCCCCGGAGGACGGCGCGGCGCACGCCGGCGGATGCTGTGTGCCCGAACCCGACGCGAACAGGGCGGCGGGCTGTGTCCCGGTCAAAGGCAAGGCATCGTCCGGCTGCTGCTGAATCAGGATTAACCAGAAGGAACGTGTTGTGAACAAGCCCTATACCGTGCTGGTGCTGTGCACCGGCAATTCCTGCCGCTCGCAGATGGCCGAAGTGCTGTTGAACCATGACCTCGCCGGCCAGGTGCGCGCGCTGTCCGCCGGCACACGGCCGCAGCCCAAGGTCGCCGACGGTGCGATTGAGGCGCTGAAGCTCGCCGGGCTCAATACCGATGGCCTGCATCCCAAGGACATCGACGCCGTGATGCATGAGGACATCGACCTCGTCGTCACCGTGTGCGACAACGCGAAGGAAGCCTGCCCGGTTTTTCCCAGGCCGATTCCGAGCATCCATCTGCCGTTCCACGATCCGCACGGCGAGCCGCTGGAAAGCTTCGTTGCGGTGCGCGACGACATCCGCGCGCGTCTCGTGCCGGCGGTGCGCGCAGCGATGCAGGGCTGAATATGTCGGCGCAATGCGAAGTTACCGCCAAGGCCGCCGCCGGCGCGCCGATGAGCGTGTTCGAGCGCTGGCTCACGCTGTGGGTGGCGCTGTGCATCGTCGCCGGGGTCGCGCTCGGGCAGGTGTTCCCGGCCCCGTTCCAGGCACTGGGGCGCATGGAAGTGGCGCAGGTCAATCTGCCGGTCGGGATCCTGATCTGGATCATGATCATTCCCATGCTGATGAAGATCGACTTCGGTGCGCTGCATCAGGTGAAATCGCACTGGAAGGGCATCGGCGTCACGCTCTTCGTCAACTGGGCGGTGAAGCCTTTCTCGATGGCGCTCCTGGCGTGGCTGTTCATCCGCCATCTGTTCGCGCCTTACCTCCCGGCAGAACAGCTCGACAGCTACGTGGCCGGCCTGATTTTGCTGGCGGCCGCGCCGTGCACGGCCATAGTGTTCGTGTGGAGCCGGCTCACCGGCGGCGATCCCTATTTCACCCTGTCGCAGGTGGCATTGAACGACACCATCATGATCTTTGCCTTCGCGCCCATCGTGGGCTTGCTGCTGGGGCTGTCCGCTATTGTCGTACCGTGGGACACGCTGTTCATCTCGGTGCTGCTCTACATCGTGGTGCCGGTGATCCTGGCCCAGGTCTGGCGCAAGGTGCTGCTCAAGCGGGGTCAGGCCGCGTTCGATGCGACCATGACGCAGCTTGGCCACGCTTCGATCCTTGCGCTGCTCGCCACGCTGGTGCTGCTGTTCGCCTTCCAGGGCGGGCAGATCATGGCGCAGCCGCTGATCATCGCGCTGTTGGCCGTGCCCATCCTGATCCAGGTGTTCTTCAACTCGGCCCTGGCCTACTGGCTGAACCGGAAAGTCGGTGAAAAACACAGCGTCGCCTGCCCGTCCGCCCTGATCGGGGCGTCCAATTTCTTCGAGCTGGCCGTGGCAGCCGCCATTGCGCTATTCGGGTTTGAATCCGGCGCAGCGCTGGCCACCGTGGTGGGCGTGCTGATCGAGGTGCCGGTGATGTTGCTGGTGGTGAAGATCGTCAATCGCAGCAAGGGTTGGTACGAACGCGCCTGAGCCTGAGTGGAAAACAAAAACGCCGCTCAGATGAGCGGCGTTTTTTTACAACTGGTGCCGGCGATCGGAATCGAACTGACGACCTTCGCATTACGAATGCGCTGCTCTACCAACTGAGCTACGCCGGCGAAAAACAGCGCGCATTATAGCCAAAACCCTCTGGCTTGTGGCGCCTACAGGGCGGCTTTCAGGCGCGCGATCGCCTGGTCGCGGCCGACCAGTTCCAGGGTGGCGTCGATCGCGGGGGTCTGCGTTTCACCGGTGACGAGCACGCGCACGGGCATGGCCAGCTTGGGCATCTTGAGGGTGTGGGCGGCGAGGGTTTCCTTGAAGGCGGCGGCAATGGCGGCGCGTTCCCAGGCGATGGAGCCGAGCTTGGCGACGAGATCGCCCAGCGCCGGCAACACCTCGGGGGTGACGTGCAGGGCCAGCAGTTCGGGCGCGGGGTGCGGGGTGCGGTAGAAGAGCGCGGCGGCGGCGGCCAGTTCCTTGACCGTGGCGGCGCGCTCCTTGACCAGCGCGACGACGGCGGCGAGGGCAGGGCCGTCGTCCGGATTGGCGCCGTTCTTTATCAGGAAAGGGCGCGTCAGTGCGGCCAGGCGCGCATCGTCGGCGGCCTTGATGTATTGCTGGTTGAGCCAGCGGAGCTTTTCGGTGTTGAACTGCGCGGCCGACGGCGTGATGTGGTCGAGGTCGAACCACTGCACGAACTGTTCGCGGCTGAAAATCTCCGCGTCGCCATGCGACCAGCCGAGCCGGGCGAGATAGTTGATGACCGCCTCGGGCAGGTAGCCGTCGTCAGCGTACTGCATCACCGACACCGCGCCGTGGCGCTTGGACAGCTTGGTGCCGTCGTCGCCCAGAATCATCGACAGGTGCGCGTACTGCGGCACGGTCGCGCCCAGCGCTTTCAGAATGTTGATCTGGCGCGGGGTGTTGTTGACGTGGTCGTCGCCGCGAATCACATGCGTGATCTGCATGTCCCAGTCGTCGACTACCACGCAGAAATTGTAGGTGGGCGTGCCGTCGGCGCGCGCGATGACGAGGTCGTCGAGCTCGGCGTTGGCAAACTCGATGCTGCCCTTGACCAGATCCTTCCAGGCCACGCTGCCTTCCGCAGGATTCTTGAAGCGGATGACGGGCGCCACGCCGGCAGGCGGCGCGGGCAGCGTTTTGCCGGGCTCGGGACGCCAGCGGCCGTCGTAGCGGGGTTTTTCACCCGCGGCGCGCTGGGCTTCGCGCAGGGCGTCGAGTTCTTCCGGGAGCATGTAGCAGCGATAGGCCAGCCCCCTGTCCAGCATGTCCGCGATCACCTGCCTGTAGCGGTCCATGCGCTGCATTTGGTAGAACGGGCCTTCATCGTGGGCGAGGTCGAGCCAGGCCATGCCGTCGAGAATCGCCTGCACCGCTTCGGGCGTGGAGCGCGCCACGTCGGTGTCTTCGATGCGCAGAATGAACCGCCCGCCGTGATGCCGCGCGAACGCCCACGAAAACAGCGCGGTGCGGGCACCGCCGATATGCAGATAACCGGTGGGCGAAGGGGCGAAGCGGGTGCGGATCATCATGGTCGCGTAGCAAAAAGGCGCTATTTTACCGGACGGAACGCCGCCAAATTGACCCCGACCGCCGGGTTGTGGTTTAATTCGCGCCGCTTCGGGGCAGTTAGCTCAGCGGTAGAGCATCGCCTTCACACGGCGGGGGTCACAGGTTCAAACCCTGTACTG
>JAIWOL010000046.1 GCA_020216925.1 Thiobacillus sp.
CCGCGAAACACGGCGTTGATGACGAACAAAAGCAGGATCACCGCGTTGCCGCCCAGCATCCACTGGGTGTAGCGGTAACCCTGCTCGACCGCCCAGGCGTCCGCGCCCATCAGCCGCAACAGGTCCTGCGCCCAGAAGATGCCCGCCACCGTCACCGGCAGCGACACCCCCACCGCGAGCAGGATGGCCTGCACCGCCGACACCGCCGCTTCCTCGCCGCGCTTCTCGCCGATGCGCCGCGCGATGATGGCGGTGACCGCCATCGCCAGCCCCATGGCCACCGAATACAGCAGGAAAAGATAGGTTTCGGTCAGCCCCACCGTGGCCACCGCCGACGCGCCCAGCCTGGCGACGAAAAAGATATCGACCACCGCAAAGGTCGATTCGAGCACCAGCTCCAGCATCATCGGGATCGCGAGCAGGAACACCGCGCGCTTCAGCGGAATGCGCGTGTAGTCGGCCTGCGTGCCGGCGAGCGCGGCGCGCAGCTCCTGCCACAGCGAAGGCGTGACGCTCGCGGCTGTCATGGTCTAGTGGTCTGCGGCGTTCAGGGCAACAACGTGGCGGGCAAAGTTGTCGAGGATCGCCTGCCAGCCAGCCTGCTGGGTTTCGACCGGATACGTGGTTTCGGGGTCGAACGCGACACGCACCCGCACGCCGTCTGCCGTTTCATCGAAATCCACCCGCGCCTGGCGGTCGCCAAAGGCGTATTCAATGCAGCGCAGCGGTGCGACGCGCGTGTAGGTGCCGGCAAAGTCGAAGCCCTCGCTGCCGTCCTTCGCTTCCATGCGCGAGGAAAACGCGCCGCCCTCGCGCAGGTCGACGCTCGCGGTCGTGGTATGCCAGTCGTCGGACGCGGCGTTCCACTGCACGATGTGCTCGGGCGTGGTGTAGGCGCGCCAGACTTCTGCGAGCGGGGCGGAAACGGTGGCTTCGACGGTGACTTTCTGCATGGCTGACTCCTGTGGGTTGAAGATGAATGGAATGCGAGCGCCTTCAGGCGCGCACGTAACAGGCCGAGTCATCGGTCTGCACTTAAACCGAATGGCCTCCACGAAACCCGGGGCGGTTCAGTTATGGAAGTTTCAATAGGATTGAAACTAGATGGTTCGAACCAGACGACGGGGTTGTTCATGGCGTGTCCTTTCAGGAGGGTCGTGTGGCTGCTGTATCCACACGACGCACGAGACAGGTGCGTTTCGACACACGTTCAAAAGATTTATGTGCCGGCCCCGAACAGAGCGGTATGACGAATACCTTGCCCATGCCTTGTTCTCACTGTCGGTCGACCCCTTGTCGCCGGGCGTGCGCTTCATTGCGCCAGCCGCTGCACGATGTCCACGCCGATGCCGTTGGGGTCGCGCACGACGAAATGCCGGTCGCCCCAGGGCTCGTCGCGCAGCGCCGCCTCGATGGGCACGCCCAGCGCGGCGAGCCGCTGCTGCTCGGCTTCGGCGTCGGCCACTTCGAGCGCGAGCCACACCCCCCGGCCGTCGAAAGCCGGACGGAAGATCGGCGCCTGCGAGGCCAGGCCCGGCTGCATGAAGCCGAGTTCGCTCTCGCCCAGCCTCAACAGCACGATCCACCCGCCCTCGCCCTCGTAGACCACCTCCGCGCCGAACAGGCGTGTGTAGAAGTCCTTCGATGCCTGTACCGCCTCGGTGACGATACCCGTCCACAGTTTCATGATGCCCCCTCTTCAATCAGGCTGAAGCCGTCATCGTCGCCGGTCGGGCATTTGCTGTCTTGAAGAAATGCGACATCGCCGCGCGCGTAGGCCGTGGGCGCAAGCCCGGCGAAGCGCTGGAAATCGCGGCTCAGGTGGCTCTGATCCGTATAGCCTGCCGCCAGTGCGGCCTCGGCAACCGGCTCGCCCGCGCGCAGCCGCCCGCCGGCGTGGCGGAAACGCAGGATCGCGGCGAAGGTCTTCGGCGTGAGGCCGACGGCGTCGAGAAAGTCGCGTTCGATCTGGCGGCGGCTGACGCCGGCCTGCGCCGCGAGCGTCTCGACGCGCACGTTGCCGCGCAAGTGCTCCACGGCGGCGATGAGGCGGTCGATGCGGGCGGGCGACGGCTGCACGCGGCGCAGATGCCGCAGCAGCGCGGCGTCGAGCCGGGCGATGACGGTGCGTGGGTCGTTTGCATCCAGGGCCTCGTTCAGGCCGAACTTCAGCACGTCGCTGCCCGCTGCCGCGCGGTCGGTCAGCTCGTGTGCCGCCGCATCCAGAAAATGCCGCGCGCATCCGGCGCGGAACTGGATGCCGACGTAGCGCGCGCCTGGCGTGAGGGTCAGCGTCGTGCGCGCGGTGACCGAGCCGTAGGCCGCGACCGACGTCCGCGTGCCGGTGCGTTCCAGCACCACATCGACCCGTCCGTCCGGCAACAGCACGGTGACCGGCGCGTTGGCCGCCTGGCTGAACCAGTAATGATCGACCCAGGCCGCGAGCGGCGCGGATGGAGGGAGCGCGCCGACGGCAGGCAAGGGAACCGGCGACGGCAGCGCAGCGCTCATACCGGTTCGCCACCTTGATGTTGGGCGACCGCTTCGGCGTACCGGCACAGCGACCTCAAGTGCGCCCGCCAGCCTGCGCGATGGGCTTCGGCGAGCGCCGCGGCGCCGGCGCCCAATGCCCCCCAGCCGTCATGGCGCAGGCGCAGGTGCGTGGCCTCGCCCGCAGGTTCGAGCGTGATCGAAACCGTCGTCGCGGCAAGCCAGTCTTCGTCGCGCCAGGACAGACCGAGGCGAAGCGGCGGCTCGAAACACAGCACCTCGCCGGTGGTCATCACCGTCCGCTCGCCGTCGGTCCAGGTTTCGACGAAGCCGCCGCCGGGGCGGGCGTCAAATTGCATGTGCGCGCCGAACCAGCGGCGCACGGCGTCGGCGTCGGTGAGGCAGTCCCAGACGATGGTTGGGGGCGCGGCGACGCGCTCGGTGAGTTCGACCATCATGTCGGCCCAGTCCTCTCGAGACCATCTACGAACACCTGCCCGCCCGGCGCGAGCACGGCTCGAATGCTCGCCCAGGCCCGCAAACCGGCTTGCGGATGCCGACCATCGAGCGCGCCAACGCGCACGGCGACGATAAGGTCGAAGGGCGCTTCGCCGGCAGCCAGCACAAATTCTTCGATGGCCCCTTGCCGGAACGACAGCATGCCCGAGGCCATCTCGGCAGCGGAACCTGCGACGGCCTGCGCAATGGCGCGCGCCGAACGGTCGAGGCCGAGCACATGCCCGCCGGGCGCCACCCGTGCCGCCATGGCCCGGGCCAGCGCGCCGGGCCCGCAGCCCACTTCCAGCACGCGCAGGCCGGGGCGGAGCGGCAGGACATCGAGCACCGATTTCAACCGTTTGGACAGTGCCGCCATCGATCAGCCCTCGCTGACCGCGATGCGGATCGCGATCTCGGTCTGCCATTTTGCAGGGTCGGGTTCCTGCGTGAGAACTGGCAAAACAGCGGCGGTTCGAAGACAGTTGCTGACCCCATTATTGCCCCTGGCCGCCGCTCACCCCCGCCTTGCCGCGTCGATGGCCGCCACGTCGATCTTGCGCATGGTCATCATCGCCGCGAAGGCGCGCTTGGCCTCTTCACCACCTGCTGCGATCGCATCGGTCAGCGTGCGCGGGGTGATCTGCCAGTTCACGCCCCAGCGGTCCTTGCACCAGCCGCATTCGCTCTCGCGTCCGCCGTTGCCGACGATGGCGTTCCAGTAGCGGTCGGTCTCTTCCTGCGTGTCGGTGGCGATCTGGAACGAGAAGGCTTCGGTGTGCGGAAAGGCCGGCCCGCCGTTGAGGCCGATGCAGGGAATGCCGCAGACGGTGAAGTGGACGACCAGCACGTCGCCCGCCTTGCCCGAGGGATAGTCGGCGGGCGCGCGCGTCACGGCCGTCACCGCGCTGTCGGGAAACACCGAGGCGTAGAAGCGCGCGGCGGCTTCGGCTTCGGTGTCGTACCAGATGCAGATGGTGTTCTTGGGGATCATGAGTCTTCTCCTTTACCAGTCGACGGTTTGATCGTCACGGCGGCCACCCGGGCGGGCTCGTCGGCCTCCCGGTAGGCGGCAAGCCATTCCTGCGCCTCGGGATCGATGGCAAGGTCGCCCAGGCGGTAATCGAGTCGGGTGACGCCTTGCCTTTCGGTCAGCTCGAAGGACCATGTCACCTCGCCCGCGCGTGCGAGGCGCGGCCACGAGCGGTCCTGCAGCTCCACCGTCAGGCGGCGCGCCGGTTCGCACACGGTGACCGTGCCGACCAGATAAGGCTTGCCGTCGTCGTCACGCCATTCGATCCGGCTGCCGGGCGCGAGCGGCGCATCCGGAACGACGCTGGCCGGCACCAGCATCCAGCGTTGCATCATCGCGGGCGTCGTCAACGCCGCCCACACCGCGCGGGCGGGCGCGGCCACGGTACGCTGCAACGCCAACACGAGCGGCGCGGGCGGGCTCATGCTGCCTTCGCCCCGGCCGAACCGAACCAGAGGCTGTTCTTTGCAATGTCGGGCATGACCGTCTCCTTTTTCATTTCACGTAGCACGGCGCGCATTCGCGCACTTCCACCGTGGCGAAGCGCGCGGCGGGGCACGACTTGGCGAGCTGCACTGCTTCGTCGCGACTGGCGCATTCGATCAGATAAAACCCGCCGACCATTTCGCGCGCTTCGGTAAACGGGCCGTCGGTGAGCGCGAGTTTGCCGTCGCGCGTGGCGATGCGCACGCCGTGGCTGTCGGGGCGCAGCGATTCGCTGGCGAGCAGGCGGCCTTGCGCCGCGAGTTCGCCGCCAAAGGCCACCATTTCATCGTACAGCGCGCGCGCTTCGGCTTCGTTGCGCGTCTCGCGGTCGCCGCGCGGTTCGGTAATCAAAAGCAGGTATTTCATGCCGGTCTCCTCGGGTGTTGGGGTCAGGGCGTGCCACCACATGGATCATTGCATAGAATGCAGGCCGATGCAGTTGCCCTCGGTGTCGTTGACGATCGCAATGTGGCCACATTCGCCGATGGACATTTTGCCCTTGAGCAAAGACCCGCCGGCGGCGACGGCGCGCGCCGCCGCGACCGCGCAGTCCTCGCACGCAAAATACACCAGCGTGCCGCCGCCGCCCGGGGCGACGCCCGCCATCTTCGCCAGCGCGCCGCCCGCGCCGGTGTGCGTCATGTCCATGGGAAAGGCCCACATTTCCAGATCGTCCAGGCTATCGGGCGTTTTCAGGCTTTGCAGCGCGACGCCCAGCATGGTTTCGTAAAACGCGCGGGCGCGCGGCATGTCTGCGACGTAGATTTCGAACCAGACGACGGGGTTGTTCATGGCGGTGTCCTTTCAGGATGGTTGAATGGCTGCTGCACCCACACGACGCGCGAGCCGGGCGCGTTTCGACACGGGCCCGAAAAAAATTTACGCGCCCGTGCCGAGCAAGCGCGCAAGCCGCGCCAGGATGTGCGCTTTTCAGCTTGCGAGCAGCAGGAACAACAGCAGGAGATTGAGCACCAGCGACAGCCCCGCGACCAGCGGCCAGGCGCCGGCGGGGGAACGCTCGATCAGGGGGGGGCGACGCCGCGCCAGCGGGTTGGCTTCGCCGCGTTCGAGCGCAAGGCGCATTTCCTCGGCGGTTTCGAAACGCTCGGCGGGGTCGCGCGCGACGGCTTTGAGCAGAACGTTTTCCAGCCACGGCGGCAGGTCGGGACGGTAGCGCGTAGGCGGCGCGGGCTCGCCGAATTTCGGCCGCTGGAAGGGTTCGATTTCGCCGTAGGGATATTTGCGCGTGAGCAGGTGGTAGAGCGTCGCGCCAAGGGCGTAGAGATCGCTCTGCATGTTCGCCTCGGCGCCGGCAAAGAGTTCGGGCGCCATGAAGCTCGGCGTGCCGGGCTGCGTGTCGGCGTCGCGCACGTCGATGAGCGGGCAGCGCGCCACGCCCAGATCGAGTATGCGCAGTTTGCCTTCGCTATCCAGATGCAGGTTGGCGGGCTTGAGGTCGCGGTGAACGATGTCGAGCCGGTGCAGCGCGGCCAGCCCCTTGAGGATGCGGATCGCCAGGGTGACGGTTTCCGCCGGCGAAAAATGCTGCCCGGCGTCGAGCCGCGCCTGCAGGCTCGCGCCTTCGAAATGGCGCATGGCGAAATAGAGGAAATTGCGGCCGGGCAACGGCAGCACGTCGGGGAAATAGTGCGAGTGCACCCGCTTCAGGAACCATTCCTCGGCGAGCAGGCGCGCCGCGGCCTGCGCGTCGCCGGCAAAGATTGGCCGCAGCGTCTTCAAGGCCCAGCGCTGGCCGGTGTGGACGTGCCGCGCCTGGTAGAGCAGGCTGTCGCGGCCGCTGTGCAGTTCGGCCTCGATGACGAAATCGTCGAGCCGCGCGCCCGCTGCCAGCCGGCCGGGCAGGGGCAGATCGGCGGCATCGGCGAGCGGTGCGTCGTCGGCGCCGGTTTCGAGCACGCGCACGACCAGCGCCGTGGCGTTGTCCTGTCCGCCGGCAGCCAGCGCCGCTTCGACCAGCGCCTCTGCGACGCGCTGTGGCGCAGCGTAAAGCAGGGTCTGACGGTGGAGCTCGACCTGCCCGAGCGGCTCCCACACGCCGTCGCAGACGATCAGGAAGACGTCGCCCGCAGCCAGCTCGCCCTCGCCGAAATCCGGCAGCACATGGGTGTCCAGTCCCAAGGCGCGCTTGAGCACATGGCTCATGCCGGGCGTTTCCCAGACATGATCGGCCGTCAGCAGTTCGAGGCTTTCGCCACGCAGGCGATACAGGCGGGTATCGCCCACGTGCGCGTAGTGGTAGCGCCGGCCGCGCGCCACCAGACAGGTGAGCGTGGTCGCCATGCCGCCGGGTTCGCTGCGCGAGGCCACCTGCCCCGTCAGCCAGCGGTTGACCGCGCCGAGCACCGTGCCCAGCGCGCGCGGGGTTTCCCAGGTGTCGGGCGTGGCGTAGTAGTCGGCGAGCAGGTTGCGCACCGCGGTTTCGGCCGCTTCGCGCCCGTGCGCGCCGCCGGACACGCCGTCGGCCACCGCCGCGAGCATGCCCTTGGTCGCGACGAGCTGCGGGTCGGCGGGCTCGACGTAGCCGCCGAAGTCCTCGTTGTCGGGGCGCGGGCCGGCTGCGGTGGCGTAGCCGAAGTCGAGACGGAGCGGCATGGGAGCTAGGGGCCAGGAAGGGCTGAAGACGGCATGATCGCAGACCGGCACGCTATCGCCAGCCTGGGGCTGCGGCACATGCGGCACAGACTGCGTGGCTGCCCTACACCTTTGCGCCGGCAATGGCCGCAGCGCCCCAGGTGGTACGCCAGCGCCGTTTGACGAGGTTGAGGCCGAGCAGCGCCACGGCGGCGAGTCCGGAGAAGATGAGCAGTCCCAATTGGTAGTTGCCGGTCAGTCCCTTGATGTAGCCGAGACTGGCGGCGAGATAGAACCCGCCAACCCCGCCCGCCATGCCCACCAGCCCGGTCATCACGCCGATTTCCTTCCTGAAGCGTTGCGGCACGAGCTGGAACACCGCGCCGTTGCCGAAGCCCAGCGTTGCCATCGTCAGCAGGAAACCGGCGAGCGCCCAGCCCGCCGTGGGCGCGCCGAAGCTCACCCCGCCCAAGCAGAACGCGGCCAGGGCGTAAACGATCAGCAGCGTGCGGATGCCGCCGATGCGGTCGGCCACGGCACCGCCAAAGGGCCGCACCAGCGAACCCGCCAGCACGCAGGCGGCGGTGAAATAGCCGGCATGCACGGGGGCGAGCCCGTACTGGTCGTTGAAATAGATGGTGAGCGAGGAGGCCAGCCCGACGAAGCCGCCGAAGGTGACGAAATAGAAGAACATGAACCACCACGCGTCGCGGTCGCGCAGCACCTGCAGATACTGGTGCATCGACTTGGGCGGCGGACAGTCGGGCGCATCCTTTGCAAACACCAGATACACCAGGAAGGCCACGCCCAGCGGAACCAGCGCCATGCCGAACACATTGCCCCAGCCAAAGGCCGCCGCCAGTCCTGGCGCCAGCAGCGCGGCGAATACCGTGCCGGAGTTGCCGGCGCCGGCAATTCCCAGCGCCGTGCCCTGATGCTGCGGCGGATACCAGCGCGACGCCAGCGGCAGGGCGACGGCGAACGCCGCGCCGGCAAAGCCGAGCATGAGCCCCAGCACCAGCACTTCGCGATAGCTGCTGATGCCCGCCAGCCAGGCCCACGCCAGCGCGCCCATGACGACGGTCTGGCCGATGAGCCCCGCGCGCTTGGGGCGCAGGTGGTCGACCAGCACGCCCATGACGATGCGCAGCAGCGCGCCCGCCAGCACCGGGGTGGCCACCATCATGCCCTTCTGCGCGGGCGTGAGCCCCAGGTCGGCGGCGATCTGCACACCCAGCGGCCCCAGCATCACCCATACCATGAAGGCGATGTCGAAATACAGAAACGCGGATAGCAGGGTGGGCGTGTGCCCGGATTTCCAGAAATTCCGGTTCATGGTCGTGTTCCGTCCGATGCGGCGCGCCGCGCCGCGTGTTGTTGCATGGGGTGCGCGGGGTTCAGGCGGCGGCGCGCGCCACCGCTTCGAGGTCGAGCCACACCCGGCCGCCCTCGACCCTGACGGGAAACTCGCGCGCGCAGCCTTCGTCCGGGGCCACGGCACAGCCGGAGGCCAGTTCGATATTCCAGCCGTGCAGCGGACAGGTGACGCGGCGGCCGTGGACGATGCCCTGCGACAGCGGCCCGCCCTTGTGCGGGCAGCGGTCTTCCAGCGCAAAGACTTCGTCTTCGCCGTTGCGGAACACGGCGATGTCGGTGCTGCCGTGGCGCACCACGCGCGCGCCGAGTCTGGGAATGTCGGCCAGGTCCAGGATGTCGATCCAGTGGTTCATTTTGCTTTCCTTCATGCGGCGACGGTTTCGAATTCGTGTTTGTGCTTGCCTTCGAACGCGCGCTCGACCCAGGGATCCTTTTCCACCGACAGCGCGAAGATCAGGCGGTCGTACAGGGCGCGGCGGTTCTCCGCGTCGTCGAGGATTTTCTTCTTCACGTAGTCCAGCCCCACGCGTTCGAGGTAATGCACGGTGCGGTCCAGATAGTGCGCTTCCTCGCGGTAGAGCTGCAGAAAGGCGCCGGAATACTCCAGCACCTCGTCAGGGGTCTTCACCTTGACGAGAAACTGCGCGACCTCGGTCTTGATGCCGCCGTTGCCGCCGATGTAGATCTCCCAGCCGGAATCGACGCCGATCACGCCGACGTCCTTGATCGCCACCTCGGCGCAGTTCCTCGGGCAGCCCGATACCGCAAGCTTGACCTTGTGCGGCGCCCACATCTTGAAGAACACTTTTTCCAGGTCGATGCCCATCTGCGTCGAATCCTGGGTGCCGAAACGGCACCATTCCGAACCGACGCAGGTTTTCACCGTGCGCAGCGCCTTGCCGTAGGCGTGGCCGGACGGCATGTCCAGATCCGCCCAGACTTTCGGTAAGTCTTCTTTTTTCACGCCCAGCAGGTCGATGCGCTGGCCGCCGGTGACCTTCACCGTGGGGATGTTGTATTTTTCGGCGACGATGGCGATGCGTTTCAGTTCGCTCGGTGTGGTCTGGCCGCCCCACATGCGCGGAATCACCGAATACGTGCCGTCCTTCTGGATGTTGGCGTGGGCGCGCTCGTTGATGAAGCGCGACTGCGGGTCGTCCTCGGCCTCGCCCGGCCAGGTGGAGATGAGGTAGTAGTTGAGCGCGGGCCGGCACGTCGCGCAGCCGTTGGGCGTGCGCCATTGCATCGCCTGCATCACCTGGGGAATGCTGAGGTATTTGTGTTCGCGGATCGCCGCGCGCACTTCCTCGTGGGTGTGATCGGTGCAGCCGCATACGCTTTTCTTCTTCGGCGCGGCCGAGTAGTCGCCGCCCGCCGTCACCGCGAGAATCTGCTCGACGAGTCCCGTGCACGAGCCGCACGAAGACGACGCCTTGGTGTGTTTGCGCACGTCTTCCAGCGTGAACAGCCCCTTTTCGCGGATGGCCTTGACGATATCGCCCTTGCACACGCCGTTGCAGCCGCACACTTCCATGTCGTCGGTCATCGCCGCGGCCTTGTTGATCCCCTGGTGGCCGAGGTTGCCGCAATGGTCCTGGCCGAACATCAGATGATCGCGCAGCTCGGCGATGTCCTTGCCGTCCCGGAGCAGCGAGAAATACCACGCGCCGTCGACGGTGTCGCCGTACATCACGCCGCCGACGAGCTTGTTGTCCTTGATCACGAGCTTCTTGTACACGCCGCCCAGCGGGTCGGAATAGAGAATGGATTCGGTGCCCTCGCCGCCCATGAAATCGCCGGCGGAAAAGAGGTCGATGCCGGTGACCTTGAGCTTGGTCGAGGTCACCGAGCCTTCGTAGCGGGCGATGCCGTAGTGCGCCAGATGGTTGGCGCATACCTTGGCCTGCTCGAACAGCGGCGCAACCAGCCCGTAGGCGATGCCGCGATGCGCGGCGCATTCGCCGATGGAATAGATGCGCGGGTCGGTCACGGTCTGCAGGGTGTCGGTGACGACGATGCCGCGGTAGCAGTGCAGGCCCGCCGATTCGGCGAGTTCGCTGTTGGGACGGATGCCGACCGCCATCACCACCAGATCGGCCGGCGCTTCGCTGCCGTCCTTGAACCTGATCGACGCCACGCGGCCGTCGGCGCCTGCCGCCAGTTCGGCCGTCTGTTTTTGCAGCAGGAACTTCATGCCCTTTTCTTCGAGCGATTTCTGCAGCAGGCGCGCGGCGGGCTCGTCGAGCTGGCGTTCCATCAGCCAGGGCGCGATGTGCACGACGGTGACGTCCATGCCGCGCTTCATCAGGCCGTTGGCGGCTTCGAGGCCCAAAAGGCCACCGCCGATGACGACCGCGTGTTTATACGTGCTGGCGGCGCGGATCATCGCGTCGACGTCGGCGATGTCGCGGAAGCTGATCACCCCAGGCAAATCCTTGCCCGGCACCGGCAGGATGAAGGGATTGGAGCCGGTGGCGAGCAGCAGGCGGTCGTATTCGGCTTCGGTGCCGTCATCGGCGATCACCTTGCGCTTCACCCGGTCGATCTTCACGACCTTCTTGTTGAGGTGCAGCGCGATGCCATGTTCCGCGTACCAGTCGAGCGGGTTGAGGATGATGTCGTTCACTGTCTGCTCGCCCGCGAGCACCGGGGAGAGCAGGATGCGGTTGTAGTTGGGGTGAGGCTCGGCGCCGAACACGGTAATGTCGTAGAGGCCGGGCGCCTGCTTCAGCAGTTCTTCGAGGGTGCGCACCCCGGCCATGCCATTGCCGACCATCTGTCAGGCGACACCGTAAATTGACCCCCTGGCGACACGAGGAATTGACCCCCCTTGTTCGCAAGGAGGCCATCGTTGGAAACGAAGCACA
>JAIWOL010000047.1 GCA_020216925.1 Thiobacillus sp.
CCAACAAAAAACCGCCAGCGGGCTGGCGGTTTCAAGGGGCTCGTGCTGTTCGACTCAGCGCCTCCCGACCGCCTGCGGCGTGGGATAAAAGCAGCCAAAAAAGAACAGTTGGGTCGGATTCATGCGGCTAGTCTACCAAAACCCCCTCAAGCCCGCCAGCCTCCGCCCCGCGCCATGATTTTTCATGCCTCCAGACTCTATAATCTCTCCACGCCAAGGGGCAGGGAAAATCATGAACACCGATACGGACAAGCCAAACGGCGAACAACGCCGCGACCGCCGCTTCCAGGTTTCGCAGCCGGCCATCATCACACAGCCGGGCCACGCAGAAATCGCATGCGAGATACGGGATTTCTGTTTTGGCGGGCTGTTCCTGCGATTCACCAACCCCGAGGCGGCGATCGCCTCACTCGCCAAACGCGACGATGCCGAAGTCGAGATCGTGTTTTCAGCGGCATCGTCCACCGCCCCCCAGACCTTCACCGTTCCCGCGCAGCTGAGACGACTGAGCCCCCTGGGCGTAGGCGTCTCGTTCAACCGCCAACCCGTGGATGCCTTGCGCGCGCTACAGAAGCTGCGCATGGCCGGACATCGCCAGAAGCTCGCCGCGCTCCCGGCTTCGACTGCGCACCCTCAGCTACGCGAAGCTGCCTCCACGCTCCTGGCCGAAGCCCTGCAGCAGGCGCAGGACCAGATGATGCGGCTCATCGGCGAGAAACTGAATGCCGCCGCCGTGCAAGCATCCGGCATAGCCGAACATAGCGGACTGCTATCCGCCGTGCACGAATTTGGCCGTCACGCCGCCGACATCCAGACCCGCTTTATCCAGCAGGTAATGCAAGCGCTCAAGTCCAGCCAGACAATCGTCGGACCGGCAAGCGGCGCCGGCGAACTGGCGTTGGTGGACGAACTGGACTTCGAGGACTGGCTTGCCACCTCGTCCGAAGTCAACCGGCTGGAAGAGCAGTTCCGCGAACAGCTCGCCGAGCTCGAACCGCGCATCGGCCAGCTGTTCGGCTTTGGCTGCGATCACAACAACAATCCCTTCGGGCCGGCCGTCATCGGCCACGCCTATCGCGCCGCGCTGGAAAACGTGCCGGTGCTGGCGCGCGCGCGCCAGGTCGCTTACGCCACCCTGCGCGACATTCTCGCCGACCACCTGATGCCGCTTTACTCCGAACTGCTGGCGCTACTGCCGGTGGCGGAAACCGCGCCGTCCCCGCAGCCGCAGTCCGCGCGCGCCCGGTCCGAGCCGCAGCCTCGCGCATCCGACATCCCCGCGACTGCACCGGACGCAGCGTCCGCCCCCAGTCCTTCGCCGCAAGGCACGTTGGGCCGCATGGCCAGCTCGCTGCTGGATTTCTTCCGGGGCCAGGGTCAGCCGGCTGGCGAGGCGCCCGCCGGCACGGCCCCTGCCGGCAGACCCTCCGCCGGCGTCATGCCGGCAAACGCGGAACCCCCGCACGCCGCGCCTGCCGCCGGCGCAGGCATGTCACCCGGCAGCGGAATCGGCGTGGCGCATTCGCCGGTTTTGCAGCGGCTGGCCGCCGCCGGCGCGCTCCCGCCCGCGGTCACCCTCGAGATGCAGCGCTCGGTGGACATGTTCGGCGCGCTGTTCGACAGCATGCATGCGGAAAAATCGGTGAGCGAGGGGATGAAGCCCTTTTTCCACCAACTGGAAACCAGCCTCATCAAGCTGGCCATGTCCGACCCGCAATTCCTCAGTACGCCCAACCACCCGGCGCACAAGGTACTGAACACGCTCGACCGCATCAGCATGGTGGCAGGCGACGACGGCAAGATTACCGATCAGCGCTTGATGCGGCTGATGACGCGCTGGACCGACCGCATTCACGCCGAATCCGAGAAAAACCCTGCGGTGTTCGAGGAAGCCCGCACGCAGTTGGAACGCGTGGTCAAACCCCTGCTCAACGAACGCAGCGCGCGCGTTTTCCGCTTGCAGGAAATGTGCGAAGGCCGGCAAAGCGCCGAGGTGGCCAAGCAGCGCATCCTGCGCAAGCTGCTGCCGCAGCTGGACGAGCGCCCGGTGCCCAACGCCGTGATCGAACTGCTGAACGGCGGCTGGCGCAATGTGCTGTTGATCGCTGAAATGCGCTTTGGCGCAGACAGCGAAGCAGCGCGCGAGGCCTGGCAGGTGCTGCAACGGCTATCGCTCTGGCTCGACCCGCACCACGACACCGTCCCCACGCGCACCGAAATCCAGACGCTGCTGCAACGCATCGACCAGTCGCTCACCCAGGTCTGCGCCGACAAATTTGCCCAGGACCGGCTCGTCGACCAGCTTGCCGCAGCCCTGTTCGACGAGGAGAAATCGGGGCAGCAGCAGACCGCGGTGGCCGCCCGTCTCAACGATGCGGCGACGGAACCGCTGACCGCGGCCCAGGACACCCTGGTCGAACGCCTGCGCGTGGGCGACTGGCTGCAGTTCAAATCGCTCGATGCGCCGCTCAACCTCATCTGGATCGGCGACCAGCCGCACGTCTACGTATTCGCCAACTATCGCGGCATCAAGAAACTTGATCTCAAGCGCGCCGAGCTGCTGGAATTGCTGGAAAACGGCGGGGCCGAATGGACAGAAGACCTCGAACTGCCGCTGATGGATCGCTCCTACAGCGCCATGATCCAGAAAATGCAACGCGACCTGATCTGGCAGGCCTCGCACGACCCCGCCACCGGCCTGGCCAACCGCAAGAGTTTTTTCCGCGCCATCCGCCGCGCCTGGCTGCGCAACCCTGGCGGAGAAGGTTCCGTCATCGGCGTGGTGCAGCTCGACATCGGCACCGCAAGCGGAAACACGGCCGGCGCCGATGTGCGCACCGCCATTCTGCGTGATTTCGCCCGGCATCTTCCCGGTCACTTTCCCGCCGACGCGCAATTTGCCCGCGCTGGCGAATCCGCCCTCGCTTTCTGGTGCGAAGCCAACGACAGCGCCGCCGCGCGGGCGCAGGCAGACACCCTCGTTGCCGCCATCGCCGCCCATCCACAGGAAATTGCCGGCGTGCGTTACACCGTCCGCCCCGCCGTCGGCCTGATGTGGACAGGCGACTGCCTCGATCCCGAAACCTATTACGACAACGCCAACGCCGCCTGCGCCACCGCGCGCGAGACCGGCCAGCCCATCGTGCAATACCGCAGCGAAACCGACGACAGCGCAGTGTTCGCGCTGGCGCAATGGGCACACGAACTCACCCGCATCCTGGCCGACAACCAGCTCGCCCTCAACATCCAGCCAGTGGTGGCCGCTGCCGACACAGCCCGCACCGCGCTCTTCCACGAAGTCCTGCTGCACCCCGACGTGCAGGACGGCCGCAACATCGAAACCCGCGAGCTCATCGCCGTCGCCGAACGCCTGCAACGCATCACCGAAATCGACCGCTGGGTTGTCCGCCGCATTCTGCAATGGATGCGCGACCACGCCGGCCGGCTTGCCGGCATCGGCGGCTTGGCCATCAAACTCTCCGGCCAGTCCGTCATCAACCCGTTGTTCCTCAAGTTCATCCAGTCCGAACTTTCACGCGGCGACATTCCGGGCCAGAAACTCATCTTCGCCATCAGCGAAAGCGATGCCGTCGAAGGCCACGCCCAGACCCAGCTCTTCATGCGCCAGCTGCAGCGTTACGGCTGCCGCTTCATCCTCGACGATTACGGCGTAGGCACCAGCTCCTACACCAGTCTCAAAAGCATGAAGCTCGACTACCTGAAACTCGACCGCAGCCTCGTCCGAGAGATCAGCACCAGCATGATCGACGAAGCGCTGGTTCGCTCCATTCTCGAAACCGGCCAGTTCCTCGAGGTAAAAACCATCGCCGGCTTCGTCGAGGAAGAGACCACGCTGGCCAAGCTTGCCGAGATGGGCGTGGATTGCGTGCAGGGCTACTTGATCGGAATGCCAAGGCCTCTGGACACATTGGCCTGAAGCTTGGTTTCGCGCCTGCGGATGGCGCTTGTCATGGAAAAAATGGCCGCATTTGAAATGAAAGTTGTCAGGCCAGTCAGGCTGTGCCACCCACCGTCAATCCATCGATCCGCAGCGTGGGCTGACCCACGCCGACCGGCACGCTCTGGCCTTCCTTGCCGCAGGTGCCCACGCCCGCGTCCATTTCCATGTCGTTGCCGATCATCGAGACCCTCGTCAGCGCGTCCGGACCGTTGCCGATGAGGGTCGCGCCCTTCACCGGATAGCTGATCCTGCCGTTTTCGATCATGTAGGCTTCGGCGGCGGAGAATACGAATTTGCCGCTGGTGATGTCGACCTGGCCGCCGCCGAAGTTGACGGCGTACAGGCCGTTTTTCACCGAGGCGATGATCTCGTCCGGATTCTTGTCGCCCGCGAGCATCAGGGTGTTGGTCATGCGTGGCATGGTGAGGTGCGAATACGATTCGCGGCGCGCGTTGCCGGTGGGCTTCATGCCCATCAGCCGCGCGTTCATCATGTCCTGCATGTAGCCGGCGAGGATGCCGTCTTCGATGAGCACGGTGCGCTGGGTGGGGTTGCCTTCGTCGTCCACGTTCAGGGAGCCTCGCCGCAGAGGAATGGTGCCGTCGTCGATGACGGTGACGCCGGGCGCGGCGACGCGCTCGCCCATACGACCGGAAAACGCCGAGCTGCCCTTGCGGTTGAAATCGCCTTCGAGTCCGTGGCCGATGGCTTCGTGCAGCAGGATGCCGGGCCAGCCGGAGCCGAGCACCACGGTCATGGTGCCGGCGGGTGCGGGGCGCGCGTCGAGATTGACGCTGGCCTGGTGCACGGCCTGGCGCGCGTATTTTTCCAGAATGTCGTCGGTGAAGTAGCTGTAGTCGAAGCGCCCGCCGCCGCCGCCTGAGCCCTGCTCGCGCCGGCCGTCCTGTTCGGCGATGACCTGCAGCGACAGCCGCACCAGCGGGCGCACGTCGGCCGCCAGGTGGCCGTCGGCGCGGGCGATGAAGACGACCTCGTATTCGGAGGCGAGGCTGGCCATGACCTGTATCACGCGCGGGTCCAGGGCGCGCGCCTTTTTTTCCAGGCGTTCGAGCAGGGCGACCTTGGCCGGGTCGTCGAGGCTGGCGAGCGGGTCGACGGCCTGGTACAACTGGCGGCCGTCGGCCCGGCGGACCACGGCCATTTGCCGCTGCTGGCCGGCGCGCGCGATGGCGCGGGTGGCATCGGCGGCGGCGGCGAGCGCATCGAGGCTGATGTCGTCGGAGTAGGCAAAGGCGGTTTTCTCGCCCGAGATGGCGCGCACTCCCACGCCCTGGTCGATATTGAAGCTGCCGGATTTGACCTGGCCTTCTTCAAGGCTCCAGCTTTCGGAGCGGCTGTACTGGAAGTACAGGTCGGCGTAGTCGACGTCGTGCGCCATCAGGCGCGAGAACACCGGGGCGAGTTTGTCGGGGTCAAGGCCGTTGGGCAGGAGCAGGGTGGATTCGGCCGCGCGGAACAGGGCTTCGGCAGACTGGATGGGGGTGAAGGCATCGGTCGGGTTCATGGTGATCTTTCTCTGGTGGGCGGTGTTTGCGCCGTTTATTTGTGGGGAGGCTCGCGCTTGGCGGTGGTGCGGCGTTCGGCTTCCAGCACGTCGATCTGCGGCGTGCCGATATAGCGATGCTGCAGGGCGGGCAGGCTCTTCCTCAGGCTGGCCTGGTAGGCGGGGTTGATGTTGGCGATGACCACGCCCGACCCGCGCGGCAGGCGGTCGAGTACCACGCCCCAGGGGTCGACGATCATGCTGTCGCCATGGGTTTCTCGGCCGGACAGGTGATAGCCGCCCTGCGCCGGGGCAATCACGTAGGCAAGGTTCTCTATGGCGCGCGCGCGGATCAGCGTTTCGAAATGCGCGCGCCCGGTGGTGGCGGTGAAGGCCGACGGCACGACGATGATGTCCACGCCGGGCATGGCGCGGTACAGCTCGGGGAAACGCAGGTCGTAACAGATCGACAGGCCGATGCGACCGAACGGGCTGTTGATGACGACGATGGTGTCGCCCGGTTCGATGAGCCCGGATTCCCGGTAGCGTTCATTGCCCAGATCCAGGCCGAACAGGTGGATCTTGTCGTAGCGCGCCACCTGTTTGCCGCGCTCGTCGTATACCAGGCAGGCATTGCGCACCTTGCTTGCAACGCTTGCTTCCAGCGGCACCGAACCGCCGACGAGCCAGATCTTGTGCTTTTTCGCCATGCGCGACAGAAAAGTCTGGATCGGCCCGCTGCCTTCGGGCTCGCGCGCCTTCACCACGTCGGCGTTTTTCATGCCCATGATGGCAAAGAACTCCGGCAGCGCAACCAGCTTTGCGCCGCCTTCGACGGCCAGTTCGATGAGCTGTTCGGCTTCTGCCAGATTGGCCGGCACGCTGGGCCCGGACGCCATCTGGATCGCCGCGACGCGGACTGCGCCTGCCTGCATGACGGGCTTCTTGACCTGCGCCCCTTTGGAGCGCGCGACGGAGGACGGTGCGAGTTTTTTGCTTGTCATGCTGTTTGCTTAATGGTCAAGGCTGCGGTTCCTGTTTGTTCGAATTCCTCGACAAACGCTTTACGTCCGGCGACTGCCAGGGGCCGGTCACCATGTACTCCTGGCTGATGGCTTCTTCCACCGGATCGCGCAGGAGTTTCTGCGCGGCGAGCGCGCCCACCCCGGCAATCGGCCCGCCCAGCAAGGCCCCGGCCACTGCCACGCTTTCGGAAAGCTTGGGGATCACTTTTACGCGCAGCTGCACGCTCTCGTCTCCCAGGTCGGCCAGGCCCGACATGTTGACTTTGGCGGCCGGTCCGCGCATCCGGAAATCGTCGCTGTAGACGACGCCGCGGGCGATGCGCAGCGTGGCGTTGATGTCGTCGAAGGCAAAGCCCGAGTTGAAGATATCACGGAAATCGAAGTTCAACCGGCGCGGCAGGGATTGCAGGCTGAGCACGCCCAGCAGTTTTCCGGCACCGGGCTCCACCTTCAGGAACTGCCCACCCTTGGCCTCGAAATCGAGATGGCCGGCCAGAGTGGCAAAGGCAAAATCGGCCGGCGAACCTTCCCAGGTCGCATGCCCCGAAATCTCCGCCCGGCCACGCTTGAGGGTGTCGGGATAACCGAACCGCGCGAGGAATTTTCCGGCATCGAGCACCGACAGCTTGAGGTCGGCGCGTGTCTCGCCCACGCCCGTGCCCCGCCACAATCCGTTCATGCGGAATACGCTGTCGGGATGGGTCAGTTCGAGGTTCTCGATCGCCAGTCCCTGTCTTCCCCCCCGCGCGATCACCTCCAGCCGGCCAAACGCACGGTCCTGCAGGCGGAAATCCTCCACCGACAGATCGAGCACCGGGAAACTCTCGGGCTGGAGATTCAGCGCGGGCGCACGTTCGCCAGGCGAGGCCGGAACCGGCGCCGGGATCACCAGTTGGCGGAACTGCCCGGATAGCCGCGCAGCCTGCACACCCGCCGGGCGGTAGGTTAGCGCGCCCGACACGTCCTGCGCATTGATCTGGATGCGCAGCAGTCCGTTGCGCGTGCGTCCCTGCACGCGCACATCGCGGAACCGGCGGCCCATCAGATCGAAGGTGTCGAACCCCAGATCGATGATCGAGACCGGGATGGCTGCGCTTTCCCCGCCTTGCGGCAGCAAGGCCAGCCAGCCTGTAATATCGAGCCCCGCAGCGTTGCCCGCCAGACGCAGACCAGGCTCGGTGGGCATCACGGCCATGCTGCCAAAGCGGATTTCGCCACGGTCGAACTGCGCGCCGGCATCGGTGCGCCACAGCGCGGCCACGGCTCGGCCCAGACGCACTTCATGCAAAGTGGCGTCGCCAAGCGGCTGCGCACTGGCCAGAAGCGGCAAGGCCTGCTGCGCCGGTTTGCTCAGCGGTAGAGGCAGCGTGGACGCAAGCCCCACCAGGTCGGATTCCACGCGGACGCGTTCGCCCCCCGGCTCAAAATCGATCTGGCCGCGCCAGCCAGTCTGGCCGGAAAGTCGCGCCCCAACCGCCGCCCCCACCCAGGGCGCGAGGCCGGCTGCCGTGGCGCGCCCCTGCAGCGCGAGCCGCACCTGGCCGGCGCGAGTCTGCGCATCCAGCCGCAACGGCCCACCCAGGAATTGCGCGCTCAAACCCTGCGCCGTCAGCGAATCGTGCGTGAACTCGATGTCGCCGCGCACCTGTTCCAGACGCGGCAGCGATTCCGGGTACAACGCGCCGCCCTGAAAACTCAGGCGGCCCGCGAGCGTGGTGTCGTGGCTGCGGCGCAGCGGCACCCGTATGTTCATCGCCAGCTTGAGCGTGCCGGTGCCATCGAGCGCATCGGTAAAGCCCCGCAGGCGATGGCCCACCGGACTGAAATTGGCGAAGCGGATGAAATCTCGCGTCGATCCGCGCGCCTCGCCCGACACCTGCAAGATCTCTTCGTGATGGATCAGGTCGGGAATCACCGCCCGCACCGGTGCCAGCGCCACGTCGTAGATTCGCGCGCGCTGCGACACCACTTCCATGGTTTTGCCCGCAAACACCAGCGACGCATTCACGTCTTCCATCACCGGCCAGCCCGGTGCGTATCGCAGCACGCCATCGCGGACTGCCACCTCGACCCGGAATTTCCCCTCGCCGCGTTCAAACGGGAAACGCGCCAGTTCTCCGCGCAGCGTGAACCTGACGTTGTCGGAGTGCGCGGCAACCACCGCCTGCCTGGTCCAATCGACTGTGTGCTGCCCCACTTTCCAGGGGAAATAGCGCCACACGGCGCGGCCATCCACACGGCTCAGGCGGCCATCGATATCGATGGCGCCCGGCGTGCCCGGAATCCAGTCGTAGTGGCCGCGCAAACCGCCGGCCAGGTCGCTGTTGGCAAAATTCGCCTCATCGAGCGTGATCCGATGCCCTGTCGGGGTTTTCTGCCAGCGTCCGTTCGCGCGCAATTCGTCAAACCGCAGGGATGGCTCGCGCATGACCTCCGGCATATCCAGCGCAAACTGGCGCGACTCGATTGCGAAACGGCCCCCACGCGCGTCCCCTTCGAAGCGGCCGCTGAGATTGGCCACGCCCGGCTGTTGTCCTTCGGCCGTGACATCGAGCCCGCTGACGCGTGCGTCGAGGCTGAAATTGTCGAGCGACGGATGCGCCCCTCGCCAGCCCAGGCGCAACAGATCGATACGCCCGCCGGGGTTGAGCCGCGCCAGGCGGGCGCGCAGGGCTTCCTCCAGCGGCAGGCTCGGCAGCACCGCCTGCCAGCCGGCAAGGCTGAAAGCGCGGGCGCGCAGCTCGCGCGTGTCGGCGTGCCACGACACCCCCAGGTCAAAAGCCTCACCCGATGCCCGCCCCGGAAAACGCACGCGCAGATTCTGCAAATCCAGTCGCTGGCCTTCTGTTTCGCGCTGCCACAGCACCTGGCCGCGCACCTGCTCCAGACGCAAGGGCGGGCGATCCGCCGCCAGCGGCAAGGCCACGCTGCGCAAATCCACCCCGGCGCCGGCACTGCGCAGTTCGCCGGCCTTCACGCCCAGCGTGGCGCGCAGCGCGCCCCAGCCCGATTCGGGCTGCCCGGGCAGGCTCAGCCAGGGTTTGAGCAGCGGGAACGCCACCCCCGCCACTTCCACCGCCACCCGGCCGTTCCAGGTGCGGGAATCCGCAATATCGCGCGCGTCGAGAGTGGCTTCCAGCGTCACCGGCCTGGCCAGCGCGGCAGGCGGCACGGCACGGCCGCTCAGACGATGCTTGCCGCGCCCGTTTTCCAGCAGCAGCTCCACCCGGGTGAACTCCAGCGGCGGCGCGGCACGCAACTCGTCGCGCCAGACCAGGCTGGCCCCGGCAACGTGTATCCGTCCCTGCCGCAAAAGCCAGCTTGTCAGCCCGCTCCCGGGTTCCGACGGATCGACCGGAATCCCGCCCACGTCGAATCGCCCGTCGCGGGCACGCCGCACCTGCAGCGTCAGGCCATCCAGCTCGATGCGATTGAAACGGGGCTCCAGGAACAGCAGTGAGCGCCAGGCAAACGCCGCGTCCAGACGCGGGAGTTCGAGCGCGACGCGGTCCTGCGCGTCGTGTATGCGCACGCCCAGCAGACGGAATTCCGGACGCGTCTGCTGCCAGACCCCAGACACGGCTTCAAGGGTGACGCGCTGACCCAGCGCGCGCGACATCAGACGTTCCACGGTGCCGCGATGCTCGGATACGTTGGGCAGTATCCAGAAAAACATCACCGCAGCAGCAACGGCAAACGCCATCGCGGCAAACGCGAGCACAGCCGCCAGCACGCGCAAGGCACGGCGCACGACAGTCGGCGGGGCAGGCGGAAATTTCATTGCGGGACATTCTCGGTATGCCCGATTTTATGCGGTCTGCAGACTTTGCCCTGCATGAAACGGAAAAAAATCGTCAAAGGTTCATTCGCCGGTAAAGCGATGTATCAGCCGCCGGTCGCGCTTGGTGGGCCGGCCGCGGATGCCGGCCTCGGGCGCGGCGTTGAGCTTGCGCTCGCGTAGCTGTTGCTGGCGCCGGGCATGACTGTCGGCGTCTTCTTCGTAAAGCTGCTGCGCCACGGCAGCCGGGCCGCGCTGCATCGCCAGGCCGCGGATGGTCAGCACCCACTCGTGTTCACCGATGCGAATCGCCAGCCGGTCGCCGGGCCTGACCTCACGCGAGGGTTTCACGCGCTGGCCATCAAGCCTGACGCGCCCGTTTTCGATGGCGGCGAGCGCAAGGCTGCGCGTCTTGAAAAAACGCGCAGCCCACAGCCATTTGTCGACCCGCATCGTGGCCGGTTCAGACGCCATCGAGCACCCCTGAGAACACGTCCGGCCGGGACAGCGCCTGCGCAAACCAGTCGGGCGCGCGCCCGGATTCACCGCTGCGCCAGGCCAGATGGAAGCTGCATGTTCGAATAACTTGAACGAGTTGATCGAATTGTGCCGGCTTTACCGGCGTGAAGCCAGGCCTATAGTCCACTCACCCCATGAACAAACCAGGAGAGACATCATGCTGACCGTCCGCAAATCTCGTGAACGTGGCCACGTCAACCATGGCTGGCTGGACAGCTATCACAGCTTTTCATTCGCCGGCTATCGCGATCCGGCCTGGATGGGCTTTGGCCCGCTGCGCGTGATCAACGACGACCGCATTGCACCCGGCGCGGGCTTTCCCACCCACAGCCACAACGATATGGAAATCGTCACCTGGGTGCTGGAAGGCACCCTGGAACACAAGGATTCGCTCGGCAACGGCGGCCTGATCCGGCCCGGAGAAGCGCAGCGCATGCGCGCTGGCCACGGCATCGCGCACAGCGAATACAACGCCTCGACGACCGAGCCCGTGCATCTGTTGCAGAT
>JAIWOL010000101.1 GCA_020216925.1 Thiobacillus sp.
CGCTGTTCGCAACCGTCGCTTACGAAACGCATAATGAAGTAGGAGCCAACCGTGATGTCGACGCCTGGAAAATTGGCGCTGGCTACAAGTTTGGCAGCACCGCCCTGGGCGCCGCCTTTGAAAAAATCGACGACGACGCCGCAAGCTCGAGGCTGAGCCGCAACGCATGGTACCTGTCGGCCCGTCACGACATGGGCAATATCGCGCTGAAGGGCGCTTACGGCAAGGCGCAAAAGTCTGATTTCGGCAACGACAGCGCCAACTTCTGGGCACTGGGTGTTGACTATGGCCTGTCTAAGCGCACTGTCGTCTACGCGCTGTACGCCAGCCTGAGCAACAAGACTGCCGCCAACTTCACCCTGGGCGGCAACGGCACCAACGGGGCGCAAACTTCGGGTGCTGGCAATGATCCCAGCGGCCTGTCGCTCGGCGTCAAGCACAGCTTCTGATTGTGGTTCTCTTTGCCTGCCGGGCTTGCCCGGTTGGCAATCAAACAAAACGGGCACCCAAGGGGTGCCCGTTTTTATTTGAATTCGAACCTGGTAGAAAATTTTGTTTTATGGCTGCAACTATGTGGAATAAACTTGTTTGATGGTGCGTCATGCATACGCATGGCATTCAAGCCTGCATCCAAGTAAATCATTCTTCTGGGGAGAACCAATGACGCTCAAGCAACTTGCACTGGCCTTGCCACTGGCACTGCCGTCCGCAGCCTTTGCCGCCACATCCAGTGTCGATATTTATGGCCTGTTTTCAGCCTCGGTCGATATCGTCAATTTTGATGCACCCAACAAATCCGATGAAATGCTGGTTTCCAGTCACGCCTCGCGATTCGGTTTCAGGGGGAGTGAAGACCTGGGGGGTGGGCTTTCCGCTGTATGGGGTACTGAAGTAGGCCTATCTATCGATACCAATGGCGGGGAATGGGGGTCGCGTGGTTCGTTTGTGGGGTTGTCGAGCAAAAACCTCGGCAAGGTGATTCTGGGCGGCCAACTTAACACCCCGCACAAGATGTCCACGGTTCGCCTTGATGTATTCAGCGACTCACTTGCCGATTACAACGGCATCATCGGCCAGGCTTCCAACACCGGAGCGGCAGGTAACCGCGCGGTATTCGATGCGCGCGGTTCAAACGCAATCCAGTACACAAGCCCGTCGCTGTCCGGCGTGGTGGTGGATGTGATGTATTCGCAGAAAAACGAAGGCGGCAGCACGACGAATGACCCGCAACTCTGGTCGCTGGCGGCCAACTACTCCAATGGCCCGCTGTATCTGACGGTGGCGTGGGAAAAGGACTTCGACTACGCAACAACCAATGATCGCAGCGACTGGAAGTTCGGCGCAGCCTACACGTTTGGCAACACCCGCCTGGCGGGGGTGTACGAGCGCATGAGCCAGACCGGTTCGGGTGTGTATGACCGCAATGCCTACTACGTGTCAGTGCTGCACAAGATGGGCAATATCGATCTCAAGGCGGCTTACGGCCGTGCGGGTGATTCGGATGCGGTGGGCGGCGACGATGGTGCCAATTTGTGGGCGGTGGGCGGGGATTACAACCTGTCCAAGCGCACGGCCATTTATGCGATTTATGCCAGCCTGAACAACGACAGCAATGGTCGTTACACCATGGGTCAGGGGACGGGGGCCAATACCGGAGCCATTACGCCGACCGGTGGTGGCCAAGACCCCAGCGGCTTCAGCCTGGGTGTGCGTCACACCTTCTGAAATTGGCCGCTTTCATGCGGCGAACTGAACGGGCACCTTCGGGTGCCCGTTTTTTTATTTTTCAACGATCACACAATCATGCGTGATCTCAGCCGTTTTCCCCGGCATGATCGAGGCCGAGCAATATTTGTCGGCTGACAGCTTCACGGCCTGTTCCACGCGCTTGGGATCAAGAGATCTGCCGGTCACGGTGAAGTGCACGAGAACGCAAAATGGGGTCAGGTCTTGCATTAACACATTCCCTCGCCTAACCTGAGAGAACGCAAAATGGGGTCAGGTCTTGCATTAACACATTCCCTCGCCTAACCTGGAACGCAAAATGGGGTCAGGTCTTGCATTAACACATTCCCTCGCCTAACCTGAGCAGCATGTCACGCCCTTTGAGACTTGAACTGGCCGGAGGTCTTTACCACGTCACCGCGCGCGGCGACGGGCGCGAGGACATTTACCTGGACGAGGCGGACCGGCTGGCGTGGCTGGAGGTGTTCGGCCAGGTCTGCAAGCGGTTCAACTGGGTGTGTCACGCCTGGTGCCAGATGAGCAATCACTACCACGTGCTGATCGAAACGCCGGAGGCCAATCTTGCGCAGGGGATGCGGCAGCTCAATGGCGTCTACACGCAACGTTTCAATCGCGCGCATGGGCGGGTGGGGCATGTTTTCCAGGGACGGTACAAGGCGATACTGGTTGAGCGCGACAGCTACCTGCTGGAGCTGGCGCGCTATGTGGTGCTCAATCCGCTGCGCGCCGGAATGGTCAAGCGGCTCGAAACCTGGCCGTGGAGTAGCTACCTTGCCACGTGCGGCCAGGCGCCGGTTCCCGCATGGTTGCAGCCGGACTGGATTCTGGCGCAGTTCGGTCGGCGGCGTTCCAGTGCAATCCGCAAGTATGTCGAGTTCGTGCATGCAGGCGCGCGACTGCCGAGTGTGTGGACGCAATTGCAGGGGCAGATCTACCTTGGATCGGAAGATTTCGTGAAAAGGATGCAGGCGCAGATCGAGAAACATGCATCGCTGGATGAAATTCCGCGCGCCCAGCGTCGACCGTTGACGCAGTCTTTGGCCGATTTCGAACAGCGTCATGACCGCAACGAGGCGATGGCACGCGCGTATCTGTCCGGACAGCACACCATGACGGCCATTGCCGAGCACTTCGGCGTGCATTATTCGACGGTGAGCAGGGTGGTGGCGCGCTATGAAGGTGCGGATGAGTGAGGGGCCATTGCCAAGCCCGCCGCTGGTGCACGATGCAAGACCTGACCCCTCTGCTCCATGCTGCTCTGCTGGTGCACGATGCAAGACCTGACCCCTCTGCTCCATGCGCTATGAAGGTGCGGATGAGTGAGGGGCCATTGCCAAGCCCGCCGCTGGTGCACGATGCAAGACCTGACCCCTCTGCTCTGACCCCTCTGCTCCTCTCTTTGCTCCTCTCCTTGCTCTGCTCCTCTCTGTTCAAGATGCCCCCGCTGTTCGTTACGTTGTTCCTGAGAAAATCGTTCGCGGGCAGGCGGCCGCGATTGTGTAGGCGTTCGAGACCGCTGCCTTGCTCGAATTGGGCGAAACATCCTGACGCTGCACGAGCAGGGGGACGCGCCGAACAGCTTTCAGTCCTCCACCACCTCGAAATCGTGCGTGATCTCGGCGGTCTTGCCGAGCATGATGCTGGCCGAGCAGTATTTCTCGGCAGATAATTTCACTGCTTGTTCCACGCGTTTGCGGTCGAGTTCCTTGCCGCTGACGGTGAAGTGGACGTGGATTTTCGTGAAGACCCTGGGGTCGCTGTCGGCGCGGGTGGCGGTAAGGTCGGCGACGCAGTCCGAGACCTGTTGCCGGCTTTTGCGCAGGATCATCACCACGTCGAACGCGGAACAGCCGCCCAGACCCATGAGCAGCATTTCCATCGGACGCACGCCGAGGTTCTTGCCGCCGGCCTCGGGTGCGCCGTCCATGACCACGCTGTGGCCGGATTCGCTCTGGCCGACGAAGCACACATTTTCTAGGAGTTTGACACGGGCTTTCATGCTGTTCCTTCGTTGATTGGTGTACGCAGTTTGTACCACAGGATGCCCAGCCATTCGTGCAGGGCAAAGCTGCTGTCGCGCAGGCCGGCCGGCGAGGGAATGAGGTCGAATGCATTGCTGACCTGGGTACGCGCAAACTGGGTGCCTGCGGGCAAGACTGTGAGTCCTTGGGCTTCGAACAGGGGGACGGCGCGGCGCAGGTGCCAGGCGTGGGTAACAAGCACGACGCGGCGTTTGCCCGATTCGTGCAGCAAGGGTGCGGCGTGCCGGGCGTTTTCCCAGGTGGTGCGCGATGTGTTCTCGATCCAGCGGGCGGTCAGGCCAAACTCTTCCCGGAGGATGCGCGCCATCAGGTCGCCTTCTGCCTCGCTGCCGCCGTTTGGTTTGCCGCCCGCGACCAGCAGCGGCAGGCCGCTGGCGCGCGCAAGCCGCGCGGCGTAGCGCAGGCGTTCGAGGCTCAGGCTGTTGAGCGTGTCGCCGTTGTATTCTGGGGCGTCGATGCGCCGTCCGCCACCGAGCACGACGATGGCTTGGCTGTGTTTCAGCTTGTCGACGGAAATGGGTTGCGAGATTTCCAGCGATTTGAACAGCACGCCACCGGCCCACGGCGTGGACAAAACCAGCAGGGCTGCCGTGGCAGCGAGTATGAGCGACATGGACAGCATGGGATGGCGGCGCCGGACAATCAGACCTGTGGCGAGCAGGATGACCAATACCAGCGGGGGCAGGAGCGCAGCGGCAATGAGTTTGGACGTTAACCAGAGGGCCATGCGGTGATTGTATGCCAGTTGCTGTCCCGCCACCCTGCGGTTTGCAAGGCGTTTGACTTTGCCCGGCATGGGCGGTTAGAATGCGCGGCTTTCCGAGATTGTCCTCTTTGCAGAGGTTGAGTCATGAAAACCTTTTCCGCCAAACCCGCTGAAGTCAAACGCGACTGGTTCGTGGTCGACGCCGACAACAAGGTGCTGGGTCGCCTGGCTTCCGAGATCGCCCGCCGTCTGCGCGGCAAGCACAAGCCTGAATTCACCCCGCACGTTGACACCGGCGATTACATTGTCGTGGTCAATGCGGGCAAGATGGTCGTGACCGGCAACAAGGGCCTCGACAAAAAATATTATCGCCATTCCGGTTACCCCGGCGGCATCTACGAAACCAATTTCGACAAGATGCAGGAACGCTTTCCTGGCCGTGCGCTGGAAAAGGCCGTGAAGGGCATGCTGCCCAAAGGCCCGCTCGGCTACGCCATGATCAAGAAAATGAAAATCTACGCGGGCGCGGATCATCCGCACGAGGCGCAACAGCCCAAACCCCTGGAAATCAACGCTCAATAAGGTCACACCCATGATCGGCAACTACAATTACGGTACGGGGCGTCGCAAGGAATCGGTCGCGCGCGTGTTCATCAAGGCCGGCAGCGGCAAGATCGTTGTCAACGACAAGCCGGTGGACGAATATTTTTCCCGCGAAACGGGCCGCATGGTAGTGCGTCAGCCGCTGGTGCTGACCGACAGCCTCAACAAGTTCGACATCATGGTGAACGTGGCTGGCGGGGGTGAAACCGGCCAGGCAGGCGCGATCCGCCACGGGATCACGCGCGCGCTGATTGATTTTTCGGCGGAAATGAAGCCGGTTCTGAAAGCGGCCGGCCTGGTTACCCGCGATGCGCGCGAAGTGGAACGGAAAAAAGTGGGCTTCCACAAGGCGCGTCGCCGCAAGCAGTTTTCCAAGCGCTGACTGTTGCGCGGAGCACGAAAAAGCCGCCTTGTTTCAGGGCGGCTTTTTTACGTCGCTGTCACGCGCATGGCATAGAATTCACGCTTCTCTGTGAAGGGCCTCATCATGATCAAAGTGGGTATCGTCGGCGGCACGGGCTACACCGGGGTTGAGTTGTTGCGCCTCCTTGCGCGCCATCCGCACGTGGAATTGCAGGCGATCACGTCACGCAAGGAAGCCGGGATGCCGGTGGCCGAGATGTTTCCCAATCTGCGTGGCCGGGTTTCGCTGGCGTTTTCCACGCCCGAGGAGGCGGGGCTCGGGCAATGCGACGTGGTGTTTTTCGCTACGCCTAACGGCGTGGCCATGCAGCAGACGCGTGCGCTGCTGGATGCGGGCGTCAAGGTGATCGATCTGGCTGCAGATTTCCGCATCAAGGATGTAAAGGTGTGGGAGCAGTGGTACAAGATGGAGCATGCCTGCCCCGACCTGATCGAAGAAGCTGTTTATGGTCTGCCCGAAATCAACCGCGACCGGATCAAGGGCGCACGCCTCATTGCCAATCCGGGTTGCTATCCGACGGCGGTGCAGCTGGGCTTTCTGCCCTTGCTGGAATCTGGTGTGGCTGACGCGGGCTTTCTTGTTGCAGATGCCAAGTCCGGGGTGTCGGGGGCCGGCCGCAAACCGGAAACCCATATCCTGTTTGCCGAAGCCGCAGACAACTTCAAGGCGTATGCGGTAGGCGGGCACCGTCACTGGCCGGAGATCAAGCAGGGACTGGATGCTTTTGCCGGCAAGCCGGTAGGATTCACGTTTGTGCCGCATCTCACGCCTCTGATTCGCGGCATTCACGCCACGCTCTATGCGCGGATCGACAAGGCGGTGGACTTGCAGGCCTTGTTCGAGCAGCGCTACGCAGGCGAGACGTTTGTGGATGTCTTGCCGGCCGGGTCGCATCCCGAGACACGTTCGGTGCGGGGGGCAAACACCTGCCGTATCGCGGTGCATCGCCCGCAGGGGGGAGATACTGTGGTGGTCTTGTCTGTGATCGACAATCTGGTGAAAGGGGCGGCAGGCCAGGCGGTTCAGAACATGAATATCCTGTTTGGGCTGCCGGAAGATGTCGCGCTCGCCGACGTCGGGATGCTGCCATAGGGCCGGAACCCTGCTTCCGGTTTGGGGTCTTTGCTTGACGCCTGTCGGGTGAAGCGGATAATTGGCCTAAATTTTCAAGGAGTAACACTATGAATGCAGTTACCGAAACGGCAGTTGCCCAGATGGACAGCCCGCTGATCTTTACCGATAGCGCGGCAGCCAAGGTGAAGAGCCTGATCGACGAGGAAGGCAACCCCGACCTCAAGTTGCGCGTCTTTGTTTCCGGCGGCGGCTGCTCGGGTTTCCAGTACGGCTTCACTTTCGATGAATCGCAAAACGACGATGACACCGTGATGGTGAAAAACGGCGTGACGCTGCTGGTGGACTCGATGAGCTTCCAGTACCTTGTCGGTGCGGAAATCGACTACAGCGAAGGTCTCGAAGGTGCGCAGTTCGTGATCAAAAACCCCAACGCCACCACGACCTGTGGCTGTGGATCGTCCTTCTCGGCCTGATCGGTTCCTGCCTTTCAGCAAAAAAGCGGCTGCGGCCGCTTTTTCATTTGGGCGCGCCGTGCGCTCTCTGCCTCAGGCGGGGTATATCGCACCCAGAACACGCGGGCCCGCCGCCCCCGTCACGGCGGGCAGGTTTCCCGGCTGGCCGTGTAGCGTCTGGCGGGCAAGCCAGGCAAACGCCATGGCCTCGACCCAATCGGGATCAATGCCGAGTGATGACGTGGTGGCAAGCTCGTGTCCCGCCAGTAAGGCCCCGAGTCTTGAACGCAGGAGGGTGTTGTGCGCGCCGCCGCCGCAGAGGTAGACGGCCTGGGCCCCCGGGCATTCTGTGCGGATTGCGTGTGCAAGGCTGGCAGCGGTGAACTCCAGCAGCGTTGCCTGGACGTCCGCCGGCTGGGGCGGGACTGGCAGACGGGCAATCTGGCTGTCGAGCCAGTTCAGGTTGAATTGCTCGCGACCGGCGCTCTTGGGCGGGGGCAGTGCCAGGTAGGGGTGGGCCATGAGCTGTTTGAACAGCTCTGCGTGTACCTTTCCGCTTGCAGCCCAACTGCCGTCCCTGTCATAACGGGCATTGCGGTATCGCTGAACCCACGCGTCCATCAGCATGTTGCCGGGGCCGGTGTCCCAGCCGCGGACGGCCGCGCCGGGGGGCAGATCGGTGATGTTTGCAATACCCCCAAGATTCGCGATTACGCGATGCTGCATGGGGTGCGCCAGCGCCTGGGCATGAAAACCGGGCACCAGCGGCGCGCCCTGTCCGCCTGCTGCAATGTCGCGGCTGCGGAAATCCGCCACCACGGTTATTCCTGAAAGTTCGGCCAGCCGGGCTGCATTTCCGATTTGCAGGGTATATCCGCTGTCCGGCCTATGGCGCAGGGTCTGGCCATGGCAGCCGATGGCGCGTACGGGAACCTCCGCGAAGTTGGCGATCAATGCGCTCACAGCGCGGGCATAGCAGGCGGCGAGGTCGTTTCCTGCTTTCGCGGCAAGGTGAATTTCGTCAGGCTGGGGGTGGTGCAGTGCGAGGAGACGCTTGCGCAGGCTGTCCTCAAAAGGCAGGTAATGGCTGTTCAGTAATCTGGGAGGCGCCTGTCGATGGAATTCGACCAGCGCGGCATCCACGCCATCCAGGCTGGTTCCCGACATGAGACCGACGAAGCGCTCGGTCTCATGCAGTTTGCCGGCGCTCAATCGAGTGCTGCGAGGTTGGTCCCGCGCAACAGCGTGAGTTTGTCGCTCCAGCCTGCGGTTTGCTGCTGGAAAAGCGCGCGCTGGGCCACAGGCAGGGGAGGGGAGCCTGGCAGTTTGATGGTCATCGGGTTGTGCGGGAGGCCCGCGATGCGGACTTCGTAATGCAGATGCGGGCCGGTGGAGGCCCCCGTGGAACCGACAAAAGCGATTACCTGACCCTGGGAAACCGCGCGGCCAGGCCGAATACCCGAGGCGAATGCGCTCAGGTGTGCGTAATAGGTTTCATAACCATTGTGGTGGCGCAGGATGACCAGATTGCCGTACCCCCCCTTGCTGCCGGCAAATTTGACCACGGCATCACCAGTGGCCTTGACGCGAGTGCCGGTGGGAGCCCCGAAGTCCACCCCGGTGTGGGCGCGGTGGAAGCCGTAAACCGGGTGTTTGCGCGAATTGCTGAAACTGGAAGTGACGCGGGAGAATTCGAGCGGGGAGCGCAGGAACCCCTTTTTGAGCGATTCTCCTTCGGGGGTGTAATAGGCTTCGCTGCCGAAGGGGTCGCGATAAAGCACCGCCCGGTAAGACTTGCCGGCATTGACGAATTCTGCGGCAAGCAATTTGCCCGCACCCACAGGTTCACCGTTGCGATAGTTGACAGTGTAAATCACCGAAAAGGTGTCGCCACGGCGCAGATCTTCGCGGAAATCGATCTGGGTCGAAAAGGTTTCCGCCAGCTGGTCGGCGATGCGGTCGGGAATCCCCGCGCTATCCGTTGCGCCGTACAGGGACGTCAGAATGCGACCGGAACGCATCAAGACGCGCGTTTCCAGGGCTTCTTCCTGCTCCTGGACGATGAAAGTCTCGCCCGACCGCCGAATCAACAGATCGGGCGCGTCAGTGCGCTCAAACTGGATGGCGTGCAGGGTGCCGTCAGATGCGCTCTCTGCCCGGATGCGTTTGCCTGCCCGAATGCCGGTCGCCAGAGAACGGACCGAGTCGGTGGCCAGCAGGCGCTGGATGTCCAGATCGTCGATTTTGAGGCGGGTCAGGACGCTGCCCAGAGTGTCGCCACGCTGGATGACGCTCTCGCGCGCATAGGTACCGGAGTCTGCCGCTTCAGCCAAGGCCGGAAGCGCTGCGGCCTCGAAAATGGTTTCCGGGGCAATGTCCAGCGTGTTGGTTTCGGGCGACAGGCCAAATGCGGCAACCACGCCGAACAACGGCAGGGTGGACAGCGCCACCAGGGTGCGGAGGCTCAGACGGCGCTCCGTTCCGGTGAGGTGATCGGTTAAGATTCTCAGTTTGGTAAGCGGCATTGACCGTTTCCCTTTCCGTAATCGAGCCCGGAGTCTATCACATCATCATTTCCGGGCCTGTCTTGCCGGGTGCCAGCGACCCGGCGGTGTCGGCAGGAGGTTCTAATGCCTTCATTACGGTAGCTGGGGCCAAAACTTGATGAAGTGACACGAGGACTGAATCGATGCTGGATGCCTTGCGCGAAATCAAACGTGGAGCGGACGAACTGCTGGTCGAGTCCGAATTGCTCGACAGGCTGGGGACAGGCCGCCCGTTGCGGATCAAGGCGGGGTTCGACCCCACCGCGCCGGACTTGCACCTGGGCCATACCGTGTTGCTGAACAAATTGCGGACGTTTCAGCAACTTGGCCATCAGGTCATCTTCCTGATAGGGGATTTTACCGGCATGATCGGTGACCCCACCGGCAAAAACGCGACGCGTCCTCCGCTTACGCGCGATGCGGTTGCCGACAACGCCAAAACCTACCAAGAGCAGGTCTTCAAAATCCTCGACCCGGATTTGACCGAGGTGCGTTTCAACTCGGAGTGGATGGAAGGCATGGGCGCCGTCGGCATGATCCGCCTTGCGGCTTCGCACACCGTTGCCCGCATGCTGGAACGCGATGATTTTCACAAGCGTTATCACAGTCAGCAACCAATCGCGATCCATGAGTTTCTCTATCCCCTGATACAGGGGTACGACTCGGTGGCGCTGAAGGCGGATGTCGAGCTAGGCGGGACTGACCAGAAGTTCAACCTGTTGATGGGGCGCGAACTTCAGAAACAACATGGGCAGCCTGCGCAGTGTGTTCTCACCATGCCGTTGCTCGAAGGGCTCGATGGGGTAAATAAAATGTCGAAGTCCCTGGGTAATTACATCGGGATCGACGAGCCGCCCCAGGAGATTTTCGGGAAATTGATGTCGGTTTCGGACGAATTGATGTGGCGCTATATCCAGCTGCTCTCGTTTGAACCCTTGCAGACCATAGAAAGCTGGAGACAGCAGGTTGCGCAGGGCGCCAACCCACGCAATATCAAGGTTGCCTTCGCGCAGGAAATCGTGGCGCGGTTTCACGGGCAGGCGGCGGCGCGTCAGGCGCTGGCCGATTTCGAGGCGCGCTTCCAGCGTGGCGCGCTGCCCGAAGACATGCCGGAGTTTCAGCTGCCGGCGACGGGGGGGGCATTGGCCGTGCCGCAGTTGCTGAAATTGGCGGGGCTGGTGGCAAGTACGTCTGATGCCATCCGGCAAATAGCCGGCGGAGGGGTCAAGCTGGATGGCGAGCGCGTGACGGACAAGGGGGTGTGCGTGCCCCTGGGCGCAACAGTCGTGGCGCAAGTGGGCAAGCGTAAATTTGCGCGTGTCACGATTATTTAAAAATAATTCCGAGAAAGTGTTGACGGATTTTTCTCGCTCTGTAGAATGCGCACCTTCTCGAAACGCAGCGTGAACCGCGACAAAAGCGGAACGCAAAGCTAATCGATTGATCTTTAACAATTAACAGCCGATAGGTGTGGGTGTTTTTGCGGTGGCTATTCTGGTTTAGGCTGGGGTAGCGCTAGCATAGATGCTCATGC
>JAIWOL010000122.1 GCA_020216925.1 Thiobacillus sp.
GTGCTTCGTTTCCAACGATGGCCTCCTTGCGAACAAGGGGGGTCAATTCCTCGTGTCGCCAGGGGGTCAATTTACGGTGTCGCCTGACAAGGACAAACGCCAGCGAGGCATCGAGATCGACCCGCACGATCACCTGCCCGCCTGGCCGGCCATATCGAATGGCGTTGCCGACCAGGTTGCCCAGCGCGGTTTCCAGCGTGTGATGTGCACATCCGACCGGGACCCGATCCGGGCCGCGATAGACAAGCCGGATGGATTTTTCCCGCGCTTCCCGCGCATGGGCCGCCAGAACATCGCGCACCACATCGGCCACGTCGGCAGGCTCCCCTTTGTCAGCCTTTGCTTCAAAGCGGGCCAGCGTCAGCAACTGGTTGACCAGCCGATTGGCCCGCCCGAGTCCGGCCTGCAATCCGCGCTCGGCTTCCGATCGCGCTTCCGGCGTCTGCGCATGCAGGACGTCGCCAACCTGAGCACTGATCACCGCCAGCGGCGTGCGCAACTCGTGTGCCGCATCGGCCAGAAAATTGCGTTCACGGCGCAACAGCTCATCCAGCTTGAGAAATGTGCCGTTGACCTCCGTGACCACGGGCTGCAATTCCGCCACGAGTTCACCCATGCGGACGGGAGTCAGATCGTCGGGTTTGCGCGCCGCCAGTTCGTCCGAGAGTTTGCGCATGGGCTTGAGGCCACAGCGCACCACGAAAAGCACGGGCAGCAATAGCAGCGGCAAGCCCACCAGTAGCGGGGCAACGACACTGGCCGGGCTCAGCATCACGCTGTTGAAGTCGGCACGGCGGCCATGCTCGGTCTGCATCACATCGATTCTGAATTTTCGGTTGTCTGTCCAGCGCGTGTAGACGCGATAGGCCTCGCCTGCCAGCACCGCATCGTGAAAACCGGCGGCATCGGGGTCGGCCGGTTTCGCACGCGGCACATTCGGGCTGCCCGCCACCCAGTTACCCCCTGCATCCCACAAGTTGAATCCTGCTGCGTCCTTGTGTTCCGTTTCGCCCGCAAACTCGGACACAACGAGATTCACGCCGTACAAGGACTGCGTCAGTTGCGCCGGCGTCATATCCTCCCCGGCAACCTTGGCCAGGCCCTCGGCAAACACATGCAGCTGCCGGTCGAATCCCCCCGTAGCCGGCCAGTACATCAGTGCGATGCCAATGCCATAGATCGCTGCCCAGACAAGTGCGCTGGCAGTAACAACGGTCACCACCAGTACATTCGACAGCGAGGGAGAGGTTTTCATTCTGCGAGACAATATCCCACACCTCGCACGGTCTGGATGATGCCGTTCCCGAGCTTGCGGCGCAGGTTATGGATATGCCAGTCGAGCGTGCTGAATTCGAGTGGTTCGCCCCAGGGTTGCAACATGCTCGCCATGCGGTGCTTGGGCACCACCTCGCCGGCGTTGCGAGCCAGTTCCTGGACGATCTGGAATTCGCGCGGCGACAGTGCAACCGGCGCGCCGTCCAGCGTGATTTCCCGCCGGCCGACATGGATCCTGAGTTTTCCGAATTCCCAGATCGATGACGCCTGCCCCGCCGCGCGCCGGGTCACGGCGCGGATGCGCGAGGCCAGTTCCTCGGTCGCCACGGGTTTGATGACATAGTCATCCGCACCCGCGTCCAGGCCATCAATACGCGAGGCGACGGCGTCGCGCGCGGTGAGCACGATCACCGGAAAACTCCGCTGGTTTCCGCGCCAATAGCGAAGCAGGTCCAGCCCCTGGCCATCCGGCAACCCCAGGTCCAGCACCACACAATCAAAATCCGTCCTCTGTCCGCCCGTGTGCGCGCGCGCATCCCTGAGGCTGCGCACCCAGGTACAGGCGTAGCCCTGCGCGTTCAGCGAACGCTGCAACGCCGCGCCCAGATCGATGTCGTCTTCGACGAGCAGCAGGTGCATGCCGGCTTACCTTGTGCTTGCCGCAGCCGGGCGGCTCGCCTTGACTGCATCGCGTAGCGCCGCGACCACTGCTTCCGGCTTTTCCAGCGGAATCGCATGGCCGCTGTCAACCCAGATCTGGGTCGCGCCCGGATACAGGCGGATGAGGTCGCGGCGCTTTTCGTTGGCGTCCACGGCCAGCGCGGAGGTCTCGCGCAGCGGCTGCTCTGCGCTCAGAATGAATACAGGCATGCCGGTCGGTGGCGGCAAATCGAGCACTGCCTGGCCCGTGACATTGATCTGGTCGAGTTCGGCCTTGGCCGCGGCGTGGGTGGCCACGCCCATCGTGGCGCGCAGCCACAGCGGCCAGTTTTCCCGCGCGCCGGCACCCTTCATCTGCTCGGGGTGGGTGGAATCGACCAGGACGAGCGCTGCCACTTCGTCCGGATAACGCCGCGCGTAGAGTTGCATGTACAGTCCGCCGAGCGAGTGCCCGACCAGCACATAGGGCGGAGGCAGACCAAGATCGTGCAGCGCGGCACGCAATTCCGCCACCACATGCATACCGTCGCGAGACGAGGCAGCCGGCGCACTATCGCCGTATCCGGGGCGGTTGTAGGCGAAGGCGGTGGTCTCTTTTGCGATTTCGGGCAACACCCTGGCCCACCAGTCCATCGTCCCGCCCAGCCCGTTCTCGAACACGACGACAGGCCTACCCTGGCCGGCCAGCGCATACTGCACACGCTGGCCCCCCAAATGCTGCGTGCGCGCATCGGGGAGGCCCGCGCAGCCCGAGAGCAACAGCGCGCCCAGTACCACGCTTCGCAGCAGGCCATTCATCCGTCCGTTCCCCTGTCTGTCAATCGGTACAGCCCTTGGCATTGTGACGTTCGAGCAACTGCGCGCGCGCCTGCACATAGGCCTCGTAAGTTTCGCTCACGCCCCCGCAACCCTGCTGGCCGGGCCGCTCCAGACAATGTTGCCACACCAGCCCGTCGTATATCCCCTGCCGGACGCCCGCTGCCGTGCATCCGGCCAGCAGGCATGCCAGCAAGGCCGATACAGCCTGCCGCGCCACTTGATCACACCTTGCCAACCCGCTGCGCAGCGCCACGCCGCCAGGCCAGTCCGCCCAGAAGCCCCAGCCCCGCCGCAAACTGCACATACGTTGCCGGCTCGGGCACCGGCGTCAGCGTGGTGTAGGTCAGATTGTCGACGATGAAGCCATCCGACGACGCGTAGTTGAACCGTATTTCATCAACCAGACCCGAATAGCCCGAGGCCAGCCAGTACATCGAATCAGACGGCTGTGCGTCACTGTCGATGAGGACACTGTGAACGACCGCGCCCTGATACAGCAGGCTGAACGGGCTCACGATCCCGTTGGCCACCCAGTAATTGATGTACAGACCATCAAACACGACCGGAGCGGCGTCGAAATGCAGCGAGCCCTCCCGTGCATGAACCAGATTGCTCCCCAGCGCCTGGCTGTTCCCGGTGGACAACCGGCCGAAATTCTCCCAGCCCGACACGCCGCCATAGCCGCTGATCAGTTCCCAGTCGACCGATATGTCTTCAAACCCCACCACCACCTGGCCCGCTGCGGCTGGCTGGGCCAGCATGGCCAGTAAGCTCAAGGGAAGTGCGCATATTTTGATCTTCATCATTTTTCCTTTAACTGGTTTGCTGGCTTGGATGGCGGATTAGCTTGTATGCGGGATCGGGCACTGCCCTCATTCGCACGTCTGCGCACGGCAAACCCGATCAGCCCGAGGCCGGCAAGAAACAAGGCATAGGTCTCGGCTTCTGGAACCGCTGCCACGTCACCATCACGGACAGCCCAGACGTAATACTGCGTACCTTTGCTGATGTAGTTCTGGCTGCCCACACTGGTGGAGAAATGCCAGGCATGTGTCTCGGGCGCGCCACCCGTACCTTGATAGGGCGTACCTGACCAGTAGCCGAAAGACTGGATGTTGCGAAACAGACTTTCATCTGCCGTGTTGGCCGGATCGTCGACGAGCCCATAGCCAGACTGTTGCAAGCCGCGACTGTCGACGAATGCGCGATTACCAAAATCAACGTAGTACAGGTGCGCGAGTTCGGAACTCGCCACCGAAAGGTTGTAACCGCAGTCTGTACCGCTGTAGGCGTAGTCGCAGCCCGCAACTCCGAGGTCGAAGGTTTCTGGCAAGCGCCAGTCGCTGTACGTTACGCCGCGCACGCTGTCGAAATAGGACAGATTGTTCACCCAGGCCATCGCATTGATCCAGCTCATCTTGCCGTCCGCGTCCTGGCCGCTGGTTTTGGCATAGTTGGCGTCCTGTAGCCAGGTCACATCCAGCACGTCGTCGTAGATCAGGCCGCCCCCGCGATCATGGAGCCCGGCATGTGCCGTACCCGAGGCCAAGGCAGCAACCAGCAGGCACTGCAAGACATACGGTCTCATTGATTTCTCCTGACTGCGATACTCATTCGACATCCCGTTTCCCGTACAGCGCCTGTTTGAAATCCTCCACCACCGACGGCTCCCAGTCGCGATCCACGAACTGGGTCTGCAATGGTTTCCTGCTCACAATCGTGACTGTGTAGCGAGGTGCGGATTCATCTGTCGGCTGGATGAAAAAGCCCACCACTTTTCCGGGTGTGCCATTGACGACGCGGGACTTGATCACGCCGGAGGGTCGATGGCTTTCGACGATGACCATGTCGTTGCTCATGGCCAGGGTTGCGGCCTGCCAAATCTGCGCATAGCTCCGCCCGCTGACCGAAAAACTTTTTCCGCCGCCATTGCTGAGCTGGAGGCTGTCGGTGCCCGCACATGCGGACAAGGCGATACAAGCCAGCAGAGCAATCATGGGCTGCATGTGCTTATTTCCGGAGGTCCGGCTGCGGCTGGCGGCCCGAACAGCGAAAGATGATGACCTTGCTGCGACTACAGCTTGGCGTCAGCTGAACGCTTCCCACATAGTGCGCCTTGACATTGCCCAGGCCCTCGTGCCGGATCGAATACTGATCCTTTCCGCCGCACGCTTCATCGATGGCGGCAAGCGCCTCGTTCCTTCTTGCCTGGACGAGCGCGGGCAGACCCGCATCGCAGTAGTTGACCTCGCCGGTCGGCTTGGGCGTCTTGTTCGAGAAATACGCTCTCAGTTCCGAAGGCGCAACCATGGTTGGAATGGTGCCGGCCGTGCTCATATTGGCTTGTTCTTCCGGGGTGTAGATATGCACCTTGGCGGCATTGCTGAACAACATGCCGCCGCCAGCCCCGGGGTCGGCCGCGCAGCCCGACAGCACGCATCCGCACAACAGGGCAATGCCGGTCAATGGGGCGATGCCGCCCAACGCCAGTCCCGGCCTGGTTACGATTGATGGAAGACGCATATTTGGCCGCTTTCAGAACATCGATAGCGGCACTTTACGTTCCGTATTCTTGGGAATTGCTTTGGGTCTGGCCGACCCTTGGTTTACGCCGTGCGCGAGTAGCGCGGCTTGTCGCTGGCGGCGTCCTTCAGGTAGCGGTCGAAGCACATGCCGATGTTGCGCAGGAATAGCCGGCCGCGCTCGGTGACGGCGATGCGCCCGGTACCGAGTTCGACCAGTCCGTCGTCGGCAAGCGGACGCAGATCGGTCAGTGCGTCGGCGAAATAATCGGCGACCCCGATATCCCACTCCCGTCCGAAGCTGGCGAAATCGAGTTCCATGTCGCACATCACCCGGGTGATCGCGTCGCGACGGATCTGGTCATCGCGGGAAAGCCGGATGCCGCGCTCGACCGCGAAGCCGGTGTAGCCGACGCGGTGCTGATAGCGCTTGAGATTCTTCTCGTTCTGCATGTAGACGTCGGCAGTCTGGCTGATGCTGGACACGCCGAAGGCGAGGATGTCGCTGTTCTTGTGCGTGGTGTACCCCTGGAAGTTGCGCCACAGCGTTTTGTTCTGCTGCGCGCGCACCAGCTCGTCTTCGGGCCGGGCGAAATGGTCGAGCCCGATGTTGACGTAGCCGGCTTCGCCCAGCATCTCGTTTACCGCCTGTTGAAGGCCCAGACGGGCAGCAGCGTCGGGGAGATCGGCATCGCGGATGAGCCGCTGGTGTTTCTTCATCCACGGCACGTGCGCGTAGGCGAATACCGCCAGCCGGTCCGGCGCCCAGTCGACCACCTGGGCGAGCGTGCGACGGAAACGCTCGACGGTCTGTTTGGGCAGGCCCACGATGAGATCGAGATTGATGCTGTCAAAACCGAGTTCGCGCGACCAGTCCATCACCTGATGGATCAGCTCGGCGGACTGCACGCGGTTGACTGCCTGCTGCACGGCGGGGTCCATGTCCTGCACGCCGAAGGAGACGCGGTTGAAGCCGGATTCGCGCAGGGCTTCGAGGTGCGCACGGGTGAGGTCGCGCGGATCGATCTCGCAGCTGATCTCGGCGTGGTCGGCGATGCAAAAGTGTCGCCGGGTCATGGCCATCAGCTGGCGGATGTCGTCCGGGTTCAGGTAGGTGGGCGTGCCCCCACCCCAGTGCAACTGATGGGCGGGCCGGGAGGGGTCGATGCGCGCGGCGGTTGCCGCCATTTCGCGCTCGAGCGCGACGAGATAAGGCCGGGTCTTGCCGTAGTCGCGGGTGGCGACCATGTTGCAGCCGCAGTAGGAGCAGAGTGAATCGCAGAACGGAATATGCGTGTAGATGGACAGGCCGCGACCGGGCGCCGGCTGGGCCAGTGCGTCCGCCCAGCCGGCCTCGTCAAAGCCGGTATGGAAATACGGCGCGGTGGGATACGAGGTGTAGCGCGGGCCGGGCACGCTGTATTTGCGCAGCAGGTCGAGTGTCGTCATCGCCATGTAGTAACATAAGGATATTTTTATCCTATTTAATCACCACTGAAAGCAAAAATCCAGCCCCGGATCAGGGCACGTTCAGCCGCAGCGCGGCGAATTCGTCGTTGAACAGCGCGAATTCGTCGCCGGAGGCAAATTGCCAGCCTTCGAGATGGCCGAAATCCGTGCTGGATTGCGGCTCCAGGTCGAGCTTGAAACGTTTGGCGGTGGAGAGCGTGGGGTTGCGCACCGACAACATCACGGTGAGATAACGGTCGCTGTTGTTGCGGATGACCGCGACGAGGCCCCTGCGCAGCAGGGACTCGCGGAAATTGACCACCACGGGCAGCGCCGGCTTGGCCGCAATCGCCGCCTGGTAATCGGATTCCTTGAACGCGATCTGCTGACGCAGCTGCTCGATCTCGCGCTGGCTGGCGATGAGCTGGTTGCGGGTTTCGGTGAGGTAACGCTCGGACAGCGCGCGCGCCTCGACTTCGCGCGACAGCCGGCGCTTCACTTCGTCGAGATCGACATTGAGCATGAAGGCATACAGCGCAAGGCCGCAAGCCACGACGAACAGCAGGGCAGCCGCCAGCAACGCGGCCACGAGGCCGCGCCGGCGCGTTTCGGGCGCGTCCGGTGCGTTCATCCGGTGTTGCGCATCCCGGCTGCGATGGCGTTGATGGAGCGTTTGAGCGGCGTGAGCCAGGTATCCTGCTCGGCTTCCCACACCGTGCCGGTGCGGTAGCGTTTGAGCATGCGCACCTGGATGTGGTTGATCGGGTCGATATAGGGCCGGCGGCGCGAGATCGACAGCGACAGGGCCGGGTTGTCTTCCAGCAGGGATGCTATGCCGGCGATGCGCTTCACGTTTTCCACGGTGAGCGCGAATTCATCAGCAATGGCACGGTACACGCCCATGGCGTTGGGGTGTTCGCACAAGCGCGCGTATTCCTCGGCGATTTCGATGTCCGCCTTGGTCAGCGCCATCTGCACGTTGGAGAGCAGGCCCCGGAAAAACGGCCATTCGCGGTACATCTCGCGCAGATGGTCGAGCCCCGCTTCGCTGTTGTCCATGTAATGCTGCAGCGCGCTGCCGATACCGTACCAGGCCGGCAAGGTGTGGCGCGACTGCGCCCAGCCGAACACCCAGGGAATGGCGCGGATGGAACCCAGTGAACGGTCGGCCTTCTTGCGGTGGCTCGGTCGGCTGCCGATGTTGAGCGTGCCGATTTCGGCCACCGGCGTGCTCTCGTAGAAATAATCGATGAAACCTTCGGTGCCGATCAGCGCGCGGTAGGCAGACTCTCCGGCCGCGGCAATGTCGCGCATCCGGTCGAGGTATTCCTGCGGGTAGCGCACGTCGCTGTGGGCGAGCGCCGTGGCGCTGGCCTTGAGCAGACCGGTCACCCCCATGCCGATTTCGTAAGTGGCGGTTTCCGGATTGCTGTATTTGTAATACAGCATCTCGCCCTGCTCGGTGAACTTGATCTCGCCGTTGACCGTGCCGGGGGGCTGCGACAGGATGGCTTCGTGGGTGGGGCCGCCACCCCGCCCGACCGTGCCGCCGCGACCGTGAAACAGGCGACACTCGACGCCGTGGTGCTGCGTCAGCGCAATGATCGAGAGCTGGGCCTGGTAGAGATTCCAGTTGGAGGCGAGGATGCCGCCGTCCTTGCACGAATCGGAGTAGCCGAGCATCACTTCCTGGCGGTTGCCGTTGGCCGCGACGAGCGCCCGGTAGACCGGGTTCGACAGCAGGGCGTCGAGGATGTCCTCGCTGTGTTGCAGATCCTCGACCGTCTCGAACAACGGCGCAACCAGGATGCGGCAGAACCACTCACTGCCGGTGTGGCCCGCCAGCCCCACCAGCCGCGCCAGCAGCATCACTTCCATGACATGGCTGGCATTGTGCGTCATCGAGATCACATAGGCCCCGAACAACTCGTCGCCGACTTCGGCGGAGAGTTTGGCCATGCGGCGGAACACGGCCAGTGCCTCGCGTGCTTCTTCGTCGAGGACCGCGTCGTTGACCGGTATCGGATCGATGTGGCCGATCCAGGCGGCAAGCCGGTCCATCCGCGCGGTTTCGTCGGCGGCGGTGTAATCGAAATCCGGGTCGATCTGTTTCAGTACCGACGCTACGGTGCGGGTATGCACGGTGGATTCCTGGCGGATGTCGAGCTGAAGCAGATGGAAGCCGAAACTTTCCACCAGCCGGATCAGCGATTGCAGGCCCTGCATCGCCACCACCCGGTCGCCGTGACTGATGAGCGAGTCGCGCAGCAGGATCAGATCGTCGAGAAAGACACCGGCGTTGTCGTATGCCAGGTGGGGCTTGAAACTCGGCACGTCCGCCAGCGCCTGGTGCACGTAAGACAGATTGGCGTCGAGGCGCGCCAGCATGATCGCAGCCATGCGACGGTAAGGCTCGCGCGCGTAGATCTGCACGGCGGTGCCCCGGAACACCTGTTCGCCATATTCGTTTTCGCATTCGGCCAGCCGTTCGAGAAAGGCATCGGACGGTTTGCACCAGCCGCTGCTGTGGGTGAGCGTCTGCCGCAGATCAAGCACGCGCGCGCGGTATTCGTCGAGTGCGGCCTTCATCTGCGTGTAGACCGTCCATTCGGTGACGTCGGCCGTGACGAAGGGATTGCCGTCGCGGTCGCCGCCTATCCACGAACCAAAGCGGATGAAGCTGGGCACGCTCACCGGCGCCACGCCGTCGGCGTTCACGCCATAGTGGCGGCGCAAGGCTTTCTCGAAATACTGGTAGGCCTTGGGCACCGCCTCGAACAGGCTTTCGCGCACGTAGTACAGGCCATTGCGCACCTCGTCGCGCACTTCCAGCTTGGCGGCGCGCAATTCGTCGGTGCGCCACATGGTCTGGATTTCTGCCGCGAGCTGCGTTTCCAGCTCGCGCTGGTCGTTCACGCCCAGGGTCGGACTGTAGAGCTGGTCGCAAATGAGAAAAACGCGGCGCATGCCTTCCATCACCGCGCGCCGGCGGGCCTCGGTCGGGTGCGCCGTGAACACCGGCGCAAAGTACAGCCGGTTCGCCATATCCTGAAACGCCGACGCGGTCAGCCCCTGCGCCTTGAGTTCGCCCACGGTGCGGTCGAACGAGCCTTCCCACAAGGGCATGCCGTGCGACAGCATGCGGCGGCGGTTACGGTGTGCAAAACTCTCTTCCGCCACGTTCACCAGCATGAAATAGCTGGTGAAGCCCCGCACCACCAGCTCGATCTTTTCCGGCGGCAGGGCATCGATCAGCGCCATCAGTTCGGTGCGGC
>JAIWOL010000065.1 GCA_020216925.1 Thiobacillus sp.
GCGCCTCGTCTTCCTGCTGATGCAATTCGGCAAAACCGCGACGCAAGGTTTCCACGGTGTCAAACACGTCTTCCCCAGCGAACTGGAGCAGCACCTGACCAAGCAGGGTGCCCAGCAGCTTGACCTGCGCGCGCAGATGGTCGTCGGTGAGAAGGTGGGTCGGTGCGTTCATGGCAGACGGCGGGCCGGCGGCACGCAGGGATTCGTCGAGGGCGCGTATTTTCGCATAGCCGCCCCCATCACCCAACCGCGCGGCGGGCGTTGCGGAACATGCGCATCCAGGGGCTGTCGCCGGTCAGCGCGTCGGGCTTCCACGACATCTGCACCGCGCGCACCACGCGTTCGGGGTGCGGCATCAGGATGCTGAAGCGGCCGTCGTCGGTGGTGAAGCCGGTCAGCCCGCCGGCCGAACCGTTGGGATTCATGGGATAGATTTCGGTGGGCGCGCCGCGATGATCGACGTAGCGCAGGGTCGCGCGTGCCACGGCCGCGTGCGCGGGGTCACGGAACGTCGCCCGCCCCTCGCCGTGCGACACCGCGATGGGCATCACCGAACCGGCCATGCCGGCAAAGAAGAGCGAGGGCGAATCGAGCACTTCGACCAGGCTGAAACGCGCCTCGAACTGTTCCGACAGGTTGCGCTCGAAACGCGGCCACGCCGCAGCCCCCGGAATCAGTTCGTGCAACTGGCTCATCATCTGGCAGCCGTTGCATACACCGAGTGCAAAGCTATCGGCGCGGTGGAAGAAGGCCGCGAACTGGTCACGTGCACGCGGATTGAACAGGATGGACTTGGCCCAGCCGCCGCCGGCGCCCAGCACGTCGCCGTAGCTGAACCCCCCGCAGGCAGCCAGTCCCGTGAAATCGCCCAGGCTCACGCGGCCTTCGAGAATGTCGCTCATGTGTACGTCGAAGGCGGCAAAACCGGCGGCGTCGAAGGCCGCCGCCATCTCGACGTGGCCATTGACCCCCTGCTCGCGCAGGATGGCGACGCGCGGGCGCGACCCGCGGGCGATGAATGGCGCGGCGATATCCTCGGCCGGATCGAAGCTTGCAACACAACGCAGGCCGGGGTCGCCTGCATCGGCATGCGTTGCATATTCCTGTTCGGCGCAGACGGGGTTATCGCGCAACTTCGCCATCTCGTAGCTGGTGCGCGCCCAGACGCATTGCAGTTCGCTGCGCGGGGCATCGTAAAAAACGCGTTCGCCGCGCAGCAGCCGAATACGGTCGAGCGTGTTCGGCTGGCCGATGACGTGGAATTCGCCGCGCAGGTCAGCCGCGATGAAAGCCTGCATCACGGCCTGCGTGTCGCTGCGCCGCACTTGCAGCACTGCGCCCGCTTCCTCGTTGAACAGCACGTTGAAGATGCGGTGCGATACGTCGCCTTCGGTCAGCAGTTCGGATTCCGGCAACCCCTGGTCTTCGACCTCATGGCGGATCTGGTCGAGGCAGAGTTCGTCCACGTCCAGGTCGAAGCCACAGTGGCCGGCAAAGGCCATTTCGGCCAGGGTGACGAAGAGGCCGCCGTCGGAACGGTCGTGGTAAGCCAGCAACCTGCCTTCGGCATGGAGCGTCTGCACGGTATCGAAAAACGCCTTCAGCGCCGCTGCGTCCGGCGCATCCGGGCAGCGGTCGCCCACCTGTTTGTAGGCCTGCGCAAAACTCGACGCGCCGAGGCGGTTCTTGCCCAGTCCCAGATCGACCAGGACGAGATCGGTGTCGCCCGCGTCAGTGCGCAGCTGCGGGGTGAGCTGGCGCCTTGCGTCGGGCGTGGTCGCAAAGGCGGAAATCACCAGCGAGACCGGCGAGGTCACCTGCTTTTTCTCGCCGCCGTCCTGCCACACCGATTTCATGCTCATCGAGTCCTTGCCGACGGGGATCGCGATGCCCAGCGCCTGGCAGTACTGCGAAACCGCGGCGACGGTATCGAACAGCGCCGCGTCCTCGCCAGGATGCCCGGCCGGAGCCATCCAGTTGGCGGAGAGCTTCACGTGCCCCAGTTTTTCCACGCGCGCGGCAGCCAGGTTGGTGATGGCTTCGGCAATGGCCATGCGCCCCGAAGCCGGCGCGTCGATCAGCGCCAGCGGCGCTTTCTCGCCGATGGAGAACGCTTCGCCGGCATGCGAGCGGTAGCCCGCCAGGGTGATCGCGCAATCGGCCACGGGAATCTGCCACGGCCCCACACACTGGTCGCGCGCGGTCAAACCGCCTACGCTGCGGTCGCCGATGGAAATGAGAAACATCTTGGACGCCACGCCCGGCATTGCCAGCACGCGCCGGATCGCGTCGGCGAGTTCGATGCCGTCGAACAGCAGCGGTGCAGGCGGGTTCCGCCGGTGCGCCACTTCGCGTGTCATCTTCGGCGGTTTGCCCAGGATCACATCCAGGCTCACGTCCACCGGCGCATTCTGAAAATAGCTGTCGGTCACCAGCAGATGATTGTCCGCTGTGGCCTCGCCCAGCACCGCAAACGGGCAGCGCTCACGGTTGCAAATGGCACGGAATTCGCCGATGCGGTTCGGCGGGATCGCCAGCACATAGCGCTCCTGCGCCTCGTTGCACCAGATCTCGCGTGGCGACATGCCGGAATCTTCAGACGGCGCGGCGCGCAGCTCGAAACGTCCGCCACGGCCGCCGCCGTGCACCAGCTCGGGCAGCGCGTTCGACAGGCCGCCGGCGCCGACGTCGTGAATGGAAAGAATGGGGTTGTCGTCCCCCAGCTGCCAGCAACGGTCGATCACTTCCTGGCAGCGTCGTTCCATTTCCGGGTTGCCGCGCTGCACCGAATCGAAATCGAGGTCGGCGGCGTTGGCGCCGGTGTCCATCGACGACGCCGCGCCGCCACCCAGCCCGATCAGCATGCCGGGGCCGCCTAGCTGGATGAGCAGCGTGCCGGCCGGCAGCATTTTCTTGTGCACATGGTCGGCGCGTATGCTGCCGACGCCGCCCGCCAGCATGATGGGCTTGTGGTAGCCGCGCCGCTCGCCAGCCACGGTTTCTTCGAACGTGCGGAAATACCCCGCCAGGTTGGGACGGCCGAATTCGTTGTTGAACGCCGCCGCGCCAATCGGACCTTCGAGCATGATCGCCAGCGGCGTAACGATGCGCTCGGGCTTGCCGTAGGCTTCGCTTTCCCACGGCTGTTCGCAGCCGGGAATATTCAGGTTCGACACGGAAAAACCGCACAGCCCCGCCTTGGGCTTGGAGCCGATGCCGGTCGCGCCCTCGTCGCGGATCTCGCCGCCGCTGCCGGTCGCCGCGCCCGGAAAAGGCGAGATTGCCGTCGGATGGTTATGCGTCTCCACCTTCATCAGGACGTGGGTCAGCTCTTCGCTGTAGGCGTAGCCGCCATCGGCGCGCGGGTAGAAGCGGTCGATGACCGCGCCCTCGATCACCGACGAGTTGTCGGAATACGCCACCACCGTGCCCTCGGGATGCGCGGCGTGGGTGTCGCGGATCATGCCGAACAGCGATTTCGATTCGCTCTTGCCGTCGATCACCCAGCTGGCGTTGAAGATCTTGTGGCGGCAGTGCTCCGAGTTGGCCTGCGCGAACATCATCAGTTCGACGTCGGTAGGATTGCGGCCGATACGGCAGAAGTTCTCCACCAGATAATCGACCTCGTCATCCGACAGCGCCAGGCCCAGATCGCGGTTGGCGGCGACCAGCGCCGCGCGCCCGCCGGCGAGCACGTCGACCGTCGTCATCCCGCGCGGCGGCACATGGCGGAACAGCACGGCCGCAGCATCCAGAGACGGCAACACGGCCTCGGTCATGCGGTCGTGCAGCAACGGCAAAAGGCTATTGAGCGTGGCGTCTGCCAGCGGCGCGCCTGCGGCATCCAGCAGCCGGTACGCCACGCCGCGCTCGATGCGTTTGAGCTGGGCAAGCCCGCTGTTTCTGAGAATGTCCGTAGCCTTCGACGACCATGGGGATATCGTGCCTGGACGAGGCGTCACCACGACCTGCACGGCTTCTTGCGACGCGGGCATCTCGCTTGCCGCCCCGTAGGCGAGCGCCGCATCGATCTGGTTGTCGGCCGCCGCATCGAGTACGCCGTCAACTTCGAGAAAATGCCAGAAGCGCGCATCGACCCGACCGAGCGTCACGCCCAGCGCGGCAGCCTGCTGGCGAATCTTGGCAATACGGAAAGCCGACAGCGCGGCCGCGCCGGGGCGCAAAACGATGCGTGACATGAGCGTCTGGGCGAAAAAGACAAAGACGCCATTTTACCGCGTCCAGCCAGGCGCCTGTCGGACTCCGCTCAATGCAGCGCGCCGCGCGTCCGAGCAGCCCTGCACGATTGCGCAGACATGGCGGGCCGGTGCAGCGAACCCGCGTCCGAATGGGCAAATTTCCCGCTGGCGCGGTAAACGCACAGCCCCGGGCCCGCGGAGATACCTAGGATTTTGCCGGATCCGTCCCGGGAGATTTTGCACGCATGCGCCAGATTTCCAGGCAATCCAGTCCGCAAAAATGGTGGACGTAATCCTGGGCATCGCTCACATTCGTGGCGTCCGACGGGATCTCCTTCAGACAGACCTCGCACCGCTGCACCGTACACCCCGCCTCGTCCTCGCAGTTCGCCACGGGCGCACCGGCGGGGGTCAGTGAATATTTGGGGGTTTCCATGATTTTTCCTTTTCCACAGAAGACCGGATCATCCATTCAATCTAGTCGCTCAACCCGAAATGCCAATTGCGGCAGGCAAACCTGCGGAAGAACTTGCGGCTGTCGTCCAACGACGCAACTACCCCTGCCGACAGTCGCATGGCCGATGCAATGACGGATGACGAGACAACCGGGGCCAAGGTGTTGAGCTTCGCGGTATGGTCGGGTAGCGTGGCCGTGCCGTCGCCCGGAGGACGCGCACCTGGCGCTTACGCGATGGGAAGACCTTGAAGGCGAACCGCTTCCAGAGAAGTTTCGCCCTAACGGGATCAAGACGGGGGGGCGAATCAACATCAAACGGCCAGCCTGATTTGATCACCCCGCAGATTTAGCTTATGCCAGCGCACGACCGATGAACACTACGGCAATCGTCAGCAGGCCGATCAGCAGGTTGATGCCGATAAGGATGCGAATCTGCCCCAATGCGACGCCGCCAGCCGGCCAGTCCTGTCCGGCGACGGCGCGCTTGAGTTTTTTGTACGGGGCAAAGAAAACATGGGCAAAGATCAGCATCATGATCACCCCCAGCAGCAGCATGGTCAGCGCGTAATGCGGTGCCCGGAAACCGCCGAATATCATGAGCATGTGCAGCCCGCTCAGCAGGATGAGCAGCACCGACAGCCAGACCCACGGGAAAAACTTGCCGAACACGCCGGCCCACAGCCTCAGCCGTTGCGGGGGTTCCAGCACGGCGGCGGCAACGGGCCGCAATGCCATGTAGGCGAAAAACATGCCGCCCACCCAGACGACCACGCCGAGCACGTGCAACAGAGTCATGAGGTTTTGCATGGAAGGCTCCTAGAACAGACAAGATTGGGCAAGCACCAGTTTAACCGGTGCAAAGCTGCGCCGGTGATGCGGACAGGCCCCGTGGGCTTTCAGCGCTTCGAGGTGTTGCGCCGTGCCATAGCCCATGTGCCGGGCAAAGCCGTATTGCGGATGGATCTCGTGCAGGCGGCGCATGAAACGATCACGCTCGGTCTTGGCGAGTATGGAGGCTGCGGCAATCGCCGCAATCTTGTCGTCGCCCTTGACCACGGCTTGCGAACGCCACGGCCATTGCGGGCAGCGGTTGCCGTCCACCCAGACCTCGTCCGGCGCACGTCCCAGCCCGTCGACGGCACGCCGCATGGCCAGCATCGTCGCCCCGAGGATGTTGAGCGTGTCGATTTCCTGCACGCTCGCCTCGGCCACGCACCAGGCCAGGGCGTCGCGGCGAATATGGTCGGCGAGACGTTCCCGCGCCGTAGCCGAGAGTTTCTTGGAATCGCGCAGTCCGTCGATCCGGCGCTCCGGATCGAGCATGACCGCCGCCGCCACGACCGGGCCGGCGAGCGGCCCCCGCCCGGCTTCATCCACCCCCGCGAGGCCGGTCGGTCCCCAGTGCAGGGTCATCGCGACCGCTCCAGATACGGCGCAAGCGCATCGGCGATACGCATGGCGGCATTCTGTTTCAGCGCCAGATGCATGTCGCGGAAGCGTGCGACGAGCTTGTCGCGCCGGGGGGCGTCGTCGAGCCAGCCCAGCGCGTCGGCCGCAAGGTTTTGCGGGGTGGCGGCCTGCTGAATCCGCTCCGGCACCAGGAATTCACGCGCCAGGATATTCGGCAGCCCCACCCAGGGCAGCAAGGCCTTGCGCTGCATCAGCCAGCCCGTCAGGGCGGGCACGCGATAGACGATCACCATGGGCTTCTTGAACAGGGCGGTTTCCAGGGTGGCGGTGCCCGAAGCCACCAGTGCGACGTCGCACGCGGCGAGCGCGCGATGCGACTGACCGGCCAACACGCTCAGGTTCAGACTGCGTCCCGCCGCTGCCTGTTTGATCAGGGCGGCGGCGGCCGCGCTGGCAGCCGGCAACACGAACTGCGCCCGCGGGCGGCGCTGCCGGATCAGATGCGCTGCGTCCAGCAGCAGCGCAGTATGGCGCTTCACTTCGGACAGGCGGCTGCCGGGAAGAAGCGCGAACACCGGTTCAGCGTCGAGATTCAGCGCGCGCCGCGCAGCGGCGGTGTCCGGCGCCAGCGGGATGCCGTCGGCCAGCGGATGGCCGACGTAGGTGACAGGAATACCGGCGTCACGATAGATCGCCTCCTCGAACGGAAACACCACCAGCATGTGCGAGACGGCTTCGCGTATCGTGTGGATGCGCTGTGGACGCCAGGCCCACAGCGACGGGCTGACGAAATGCACGGTGGGAATGCCGGCCGCCCTGAGCCGACGCTCCAGACCGAAATTGAAATCGGGAGCGTCGATGCCGACGAAGACACGCGGCCGTTGCTGAAGGAAGTAGTCGCCGATGCGCGAACGAATACGCAGCAGCGCCGGCAGGTGGCGCAACACTTCGACGTAACCATTCACCGCCAGCCTGTCGCTCGGATAGATCGTCTCGACGCCAGCTTCGGACAGACGCGGGCCGGCAATGCCGGCAGCGCTGAGTTCAGGATGGCGCTGTTGCAGCGCACGGATGAAATGCGCGCCGAGCAGATCGCCGGAAGCCTCACCAGCGACCAGGCCAATATCCATCAACGCACCGTCACCGGATGATGCCGCGCTCTGACCGCGCGAGGAAATCGAGCAGTTGCCGCACTTCGGGATGGGCCGCAGCTTCAGGTTCGAGCTTGGCCTGGGCCTCGGCAATGGTGTTGCCTTCGCGGTAGAGAATTTTGTAGGCGCGCTTCAGGGCGGATAGCGATTCCGCCGTAAAGCCACGGCGTTTGAGACCCTCGCTGTTGAGGCCATGGGGTTCTGCCGGGTGCCCGGACGCCATCACAAAAGGCGGAATGTCCTTGAAGATGACAGTCGACACCCCGGTCATGACATGCGCGCCAATCTTGCAGAACTGGTGCACGCCGGTGAAGCCCCCGAGTATGGCCCAGTCCCCCACTTCCACGTGACCGGCGAGCGAGGCGTTGTTGGCGAATATGGCGCGATCTCCCACCACGCAATCGTGCGCGATGTGGACATAGGCCATGATCCAGTTGTGATTGCCGATGCTGGTCACCCCCCGGTCCTGAACCGTACCCGTGTTGAAGGTGCAGAATTCACGGATGAGGTTGTCGTCGCCGATTTCGAGCCGCGTGGGTTCGCCCGCGTATTTCTTGTCTTGCGGTGCCTCGCCGAGCGAGACGAAGTGAAAGATTTTGTTGCGCGCGCCAATGCGGGTATGGCCGCTAATCACGGCGTGCGCCCCCACGGTGGTGCCTGCGCCGATTTCGACGTGCTCGCCGATGATCGTGTAAGGCCCGATCTCGACGTCGGCAGCGAGCTTCGCGCCGGCGGCAACGATGGCGGTCGGGTGGATCGTAGGCATCAGGCTTGATCGCTGTGGCGGGAATCGCGCGAGGGATTGTCGCGCAGGGTCGCCATCAGTTCGGCCTCGGCCACGAGTTCGCTGTCGACCTCGGCCCGCGCCCGGTACTTCCAGATGCCGCGCATCTCGCGCACGATTTCCACCTTGAGCACGAGCTGATCGCCCGGTTTCACCGGCTTCTTGAAACGCGCGCCGTCGATGCCGGCAAAATAAACGATGCCAATTTCTTCCGGCGCGTAGGCCTTGGTCTTGAACGAGAGAATGGCGGCTGCCTGCGCCATGGCTTCGAGGATCAACACCCCGGGCATTACCGGCGCGCCGGGGAAATGCCCGGGAAAGAACGGCTCGTTGATGGTGACGTTTTTCACCGCCGTGATGCTTTTGCCCAGCTCCATGTCGACGATCTTGTCGATCATCAGGAAGGGATAGCGATGCGGCAGGTACTGCATCACCGCTTCGATGTTCATCGAGGACGACTCGCTCATGATTTGTTTTCCAGTTCTCCGATTTTTCGTTCGAGCGCCTTCACCCGCTTGACGAGTTTGTCGAGATTGCGCATGTGGACAGCGTTCTTCTGCCAGGTCTCGTGTTCCGAGAACGGCAGCGCCGAGGTGTAGGTGCCGGCCTTGGGCAGCGATTTGGTGATCAGCGTATTGGTCGAGATGCGGGTACCGTCGGCAATCTCGATGTGGCCGAAGATCATCGCCGCGCCGCCGATGGTGCAATGCCGGCCGATTCTTGCGCTGCCGGCAATGCCGGTGCAGGCCGCGATGGCAGTGTGCGCCCCGATGACCACGTTGTGCGCGATCTGTATCTGGTTGTCGAGCTTGACGCCCTCTTCTATCACCGTGTCTTCCAGCGCGCCCCGGTCGATGGTGGTATTGGCACCGATTTCAACGTCGTGACCGATCAGCACGCGGCCGATCTGTGGGATTTTTTCCCATCGGCCGTCGTCAGGGGCAAAACCGAAACCGTCCGCGCCAATGACGCAGCCAGCGTGCAGGATCGCGCGATCGCCAATCTCGCAGCCATGATAGACCGTCACGTTGGCATGCAGCAGACAGTCCTCGCCAATCTTGACTCCTTCTCCCAGCACACAGTTTGCCCCGATCACGCTGCGCGCCCCGACCTGGGCGCCCGCGCCTATGACTGCCCCGGCGCCGATGCAGGCATCGACGGCGATCTGCGCGCCGTCGGCCACCGAGGCCGCGGGGTGCACCCCGGCCGGGGGTGTGGGAACCGGGTTGAGCCAGGCCGACACGCGTGCAAAGTAGAGGTAGGGGTTGCTGGTGAGTATGCGCGGAAGCGAACTGGCGTCACGCGCTTCCGGCGGAAGAATCAGCGCCCCGGCGCGGGTATGCGCAAGCTGCGACAGATATTTCTGCTGGGCAACAAAACCGATCTGATCGGGCAGGGCGCGATCCAGCGGGGCAACCTGATTGACACGGGTATGGCCGTCTCCCAGCAGCTCGCCGCCGAATCGCGCAACCAGTTCAGCGAGCGTAGCGGGCATGCCAGGTCAACGACGGTTTATTTTCCGCGCTGTGTTATTTGTTACCCAGGGCTTTCATCACCCGATCGGTGATATCGCTTTTGGGATCGACGAACACGGCCTGCTCGACGATGAGGTCAAATTTCTCGGCGCGCGCGATGTCCTGGATGGCCTTGCGCGCGCGTTCCTGGATCTGGCCCAGCTCTTCGTTGCGGCGCAGATTCAGATCTTCGCGGAACTCACGGCCCTGACGCTGCAGGTCGCGGTTGAGATTGCCAAGTTCACGTTCCTTGGCCTTGCGCTCGCTCTCCGACATGGTCACGCCGTCCTTGTCGAGCTGCGCCTGGAGGTCGCGAGCCTGCTTCGCCAGTTTCTGCAATTCCTGTTCGCGTGCGGCAAACTCGCGCTCGAGTTTTTTCTGCGCCGCGACCGACAGCGGCGCTTCCCGCAACAGACGCTCGGTATTGACGAAACCAATCTTGGTATCGGCGGCCAGCGCCGGAACGGAAAAAGCCAGCGCGGCGG
>JAIWOL010000066.1 GCA_020216925.1 Thiobacillus sp.
CCAGCGGCAGAACGATCTGTTTGAACATCATGTGATACTCCGGTGCATCCTCAGAACACGTTGCCGAGGGTGAATTGGAAAACCTCTTTCTCGTCGCCCGTTTTGCTGACTAGCGGTTGCGCAAGGCTGAATTTGAGCGGCCCGAGCGGCGACACCCAGAGAACCGCGAGTCCGGCCGAATAACGCATGTCGTCAAAGGCAAATTTCTTGAAATTGCCGTTCTGGTCGTTAGGCCCGAAGGTGGCGCCGGCGTCAACGAAGGCCGACATGCGCAGCGACTGGTCATCCTTGAGTCCGGGCAACGGGAAGAAGAGTTCCGCATTGCCGACCAGGCGCTTGTCGCCGCCAAGAGCATCGCCGCCGGCATCCTTCGGGCCGAGCGTGCCGCTTTCAAAGCCACGCACGGAGCTGTTGCCGCCAGCGTAGAAATTCTTGAAGAAAGGCAGGGGCTTGCCGGACAGGCCGCCCCCGACACCTACTTCGCCATTGAGCATGAGCGTGAAGTTGCGGCCCAGCGGGAAATATTGCTGATGCTGGAGCGTGAGTTTGTAGTACTGCAGGCTGCCCAACGGCGTGCCCATTTCCACCGCCGCGCGCTGCATCAGGCCCTTGGTCGGAAAGAGAAAACTGTTGCGGGTGTCGCGCGCCCAGGCGGAATCGAGGCGCAAGGTGTCGTTGTCCTTGCCGAAAGTGTTGACGAAGTTGACGTACTGAACGGGGCTGTTCGACGAGGTCTCGACCGAAGTCTGTTCGTATGTCAGGCCGAACGAGATGAAGTCACGCTCATTCACCGGCAGGCCAAAACGGACACCCGCGCCATAGCTCGATGTCTTGTAGTCGCCGACGTTATTGAGCTCCCTGGCGTCGACGTCGCGCCGGTAGATGTCGTAGCCCAGGCTGATCCCGTCGATGGTGTAATACGGATTGGTGAACGACAGGGAATAGACGGTGTTCACGCTACCCGAGTTGATCTGCGCAGATAAACGGTTGCCGGTGCCGAACACGTTGCTTTGGGACACCGAGCCCGACAGCACGAACCCTTCCGAAGACGAGAAACCCGCGCCGAGCATGATGTTGCCGGTGGATTTCTCGGCGACGCTGACGTTCACATCGACCTGGTCGGTGGTGCCGCTGACCGGGGGAGTTTCGACGTTGACCTCATTGAAGAATCCCAGCCGGTTGAGGCGGTCGCGCGAGCGGTTGATTTTTTCGGCGTCGTAATAGGCGCCTTCCATCTGGCGGATTTCGCGGCGCACGACTTCGTCGCGGGTTTTGGTATTGCCCGCCACGTTGACGCGGTTCACGTACACCCGGCGACCGGGGTCGACAAACAGGGTGAAAGCCACGGTGTGTTTGTCTTTTTCCAGTTCGGGCACGGCGTTGACATTGGCAAACGCGTAACCATCGTTACCCAGGCGTTCGCCGATTTTCTTGGTGGTTTCGGTCAGCTTGTCGCGCTGGAAGATATCGCCAGGCTTCAGGGTGATGAGCTTCTTGAGTTCTTCTTCCGGCACCAGCATCTGGCCGGCGAGCTTCACGTCGGTGACCTTGTATTGCGGGCCTTCGGTCACGTTCACCGTGATGTAGATGCCCTGCTTGTCGGGTGAAATCGTGACCTGGGTCGATTCCACGTTGAACTCGAGATAGCCACGGTTGAGGTAGAACGAACGGAGGGCCTCGATGTCGCCGCCCAGGCGTGATTTCGAATACTGGTCGTTTTTGGTGTACCAGGTCAGCCAGCCCGGCGTGGTGGAGGTGAACTGCTTGAGCAGTTCCTTTTCCTTGAATGCCCGGTTGCCGACAATGTTGATCTGCCGGATCTTGGCGCTGTCGCCCTCCACCACGTCAAACTGGACAGCGACCCGGTTTCGTTCCAGCGGCGTGAGCGTGGACTTGATCTCGACCGCGTACTTGCCGCGATTGAAGTACTGGCGTTGCAGTTCCTGTTCCGCCTTGTCGAGCAGCGAACGATCCAGCACGCGGCCTTCGGCAAGACCGGTCTGCTTGAGGCCGTTTTTCAGATCGTCTTCCGAGAATTCCTTGATGCCGTTGAGCGTGATCTTGGCAATCGAGGGACGTTCTTCCACGGTGACGATCACGACGCCGTCACGGGCTTCGAGCCGCACATCCTTGAAAAAACCAGTGGCATAGAGCGCCTTGATCGCCGCCACCGTCTTCTCGTCGGTCATCGTCTCGCCGACCTTGACGGGCAGATAGCTGAATACCGTGCCTGCCTCGGTACGCTGGATGCCTTCGACGCGGATGTCTTTGACAACAAACGGTTCCGCTGCAAAAACGGCCGGAACGGTGAATGCGGCAGCAAGGGCGAGCGTCAGGCGATTGAGCGTCATATCGTTTGGGGTTATCCGCTGATCAGGCGTTGCAAATCGTTGAACAAGGCAAACGACATGAGCAACAGGAGAAGCATCATGCCGATGCGTGCACCCATTTCCATGATGCGTTCGGGAACGGGCCGTCCGGTAAAAATTTCTGCAACATAATACATGAGGTGCCCCCCATCCAGTAACGGGATGGGCAGCAGGTTCAGCACGCCGAGACTGACGCTGACCAGCGCGAGAAAGCTGATAAAACTGATCCAGCCGAGGGCCGCGCTCTGCCCGGCGTAATCGGCAATGGTGAGCGGGCCGGACAGGTTTTTCCACGAAACCTGCCCCAGCACCATGCGTCCCATCATTTCGAGCGTGAATACGCTCATGTCCCAGGTTTTGACCACCCCGCGCCACAATGCCTCGACAGGGCCGTAGCGCACTTCGGTCATCAGGCGGGCGAGCGCCGATTCGTCGATCCGGGGGCCCGCGCCGATCTTGCCCACGCGCCGCCCGGCTTCTTCGACGCTGTCCGGCGTGATGCTGAGCGGCAGGACGCGGCCGTCGCGCAGGATTTCGATCTGTATGGGACGGGCCGCATGGGCACGCACCACCTCGACCCAGTCCTGCCAGCGCGCGACCGGCTGGCCGTTCGCGCGCACCAGGCGATCGCCTTCACGCAGGCCATCGCGAGCCGCCGCCCCTTCCGGCAGAATCTTGCCCACTACGGGCGCCATGTCTGGATCGAAACGCACGATGCCCAGCGGGCGCAGGGTGTCCTGTTCAAGATTGTCAGTATCGAGCGGAACCGGCGCGATCTGCACCTGGCGGCCATCGGCAAGGTCGACCCGCAGGGGGTCGCCCGCCACGCCCGCGCGCAGCAGGCTCAGGCGCAGGTCGGTGAAGGTTGGCGTCTCGATGCCGTTGACGCGCACGATTTCGTCGCCCGCCACCAGCCCGGCCCGGGCCGCAGGACTATCGGCGGGCGGTTCGCCAATGATCGGTTTGAGGGCGGGCAGGCCCTGCATCAGCAACACCCAGTAGAAAACCATGGCCAGCAGAAAATTGGCTGCCGGACCGGCGGCGGCGATACCGATGCGGCGCCATACCGTCGCCCGGTTGAAGGCACGTGGCAGGTCGGCCTCGGGCACCGTCCCCTCGCGCTCGTCGAGCATCTTCACGTAGCCGCCGAAGGGCAGGGCCGACAGCGTCCACTCGGTCTGGTCTGCTCCAAAACGGCGACTGAACAGGGGCTTGCCGAAGCCGACCGAAAACCGCAGCACCTTGACGCCCGCCCACCGGGCCGCCAGGTAATGACCGAACTCGTGGATCACGACCAGAATGCCGATGGCGACGAGAAACCACAGGATCGTGTGCAGGATGCTCATGGATGGCGCGCGAGATATTCGTCAGTAACGTAGCGTGCCCGGCAGTCGGATTCAAGCAGATCGTCAAGCGTGTCGGCCGCCCCCCCAGCCAGATTGTCCAGTGCGTGCGCAATACTGGCGGCAATGGCATCGAACGGCACGGCCCCATCCAGGAAGCGCGCGACGGCCACTTCGTTGGCGGCGTTCAGCACGGCTGGCGCATTGCCGCCTGCTGCGAGCGCATCGAAAGCCAGTTGCAGACAGGGGAAACGCGTTGTGTCGGGCGCCTCGAAGGTGAGTTCCCGGCCCATCAGGTCTAACGCAGACACGCCGGCCTCGATTCGCTCTGGAAACCCCATCGCGTAGGCAATCGGCGTTCGCATATCGGGCGTGCCCATCTGCGCGATCACCGAGCCGTCGGCGTATTCGACCATGGAATGCACAATGCTCTGCGGGTGCACCACCACCTTGATCTGGTCGGGTCGTGCGTTGAACAGCCAGCGCGCCTCGATCACTTCCAGCCCCTTGTTCATGAGGCTGGCCGAATCCACCGAAATTTTCCTGCCCATCACCCAGTTGGGATGCGCCACCGCCTGCGCTGGCGTGGCGGCTGCAATGGCTTCCGCCGAAAGCGTGCGAAACGGCCCGCCAGAGGCGGTAAGCCACAGCGCGTTAACGCCCGCCGCCTGGAAATCGCCCCGAAAATCGCGCGGCAACGCCTGGAAAATGGCGTTGTGTTCGGAGTCGATCGGCAGGAGTTCTGCGCCGCTCGCGGCAACGGCATCCATGAATATCTGTCCGGAAACCACCAGCGTTTCCTTGTTGGCCAGCAGGATGCGTTTGCCGGCGCGCGCTGCTGCCAGCGTGGCCGGCAGGCCCGCGGCTCCGACGATGGCGGCCATCACACTGTCCACCTCGGGGGCAGTGGACACCTCGGTCAGGGCGTCGGCCCCGGCGCGTACCTCTATCTTCAGTCCTTCCGCCGCCAGGCGCTCGCGCACGGCGCGCGCAGCAGCCTGTTCGCTCATCACAACCACACGCGGGCGATGCGCGCGGCATTGCTCGACCATGCGATCGACCTGCGTGGCCCCGGTGAGGGCAAACACCTCGAAACGCCCGGGGTGACGAGCCACCACATCGAGCGTGTTCATGCCGATTGTGCCGGTTGCGCCCAGTACGGTGAGTACACGCGGGGTCATTTGGCGAACTCCAGCCAGAGCAGGATGCCCGCAGCCACCGGCAGGGTCGAAGTCAGCGCGTCCACCCGGTCGAGCACGCCGCCATGCCCCGGCAAAAGCGATCCGCTGTCTTTCATGCCCGCCAGGCGTTTGATCCAGGATTCGAACAGATCGCCCAGCACCGAGAGATACAGCAGGCCTGCCATGACGAGAAACAGGGCGATGAGGGGCAAGCCGGCAAAACCGTTCAACACGGTCGCATAGACGGCCAGCGCGGCCAGCGCGCCGCCTACCCCTTCCCAGGTCTTGCCCGGACTGATGGCCGGTGCGAGCTTGTGACGTCCAAAACGGCGCCCGGCAAAATATGCCGCGGTATCGGCAATCCAGACGATGGCGAGGGTGCCGACCAGTATGTCGGGGCCGCGCTGGTGCAGATAGACCAGTGCGGCCCAGGTCGGCAGCAGAAGCGCGACGCCGACGGCAGCGCGCAGCGCAGGCCGTTCGCCCTCCCAGCGCCCCAGCATCCACAGGGGCGCAACGATCAGCCAGAACAGGGCCGCAAGCACGAACAGGCCCATCTGGAAATCCGGCCAGCGATCCGCCAGGACAGCGGGCAGCCCCCAGGCAACGCCGGCCAGCAGGCCCGCGTAAAGGCGCGCCGGCAGGAGGGGAAAGCTCGACAGGCGCGCCCATTCAAAGGCAGCCAGCGCGACGACGATGGCGATCAGTCCCTGCCACAACCAGGCCGGCGCCCACAGGATGGCGGGGAGAAAAATTGCCAGAAGGATGACCGCCGTGAGAACACGGCGCGCGGTGGCATTCATGCGGGGGTCAGCGCGCAGCCCTCATGATGCTTTCTGCACCTGCTCGCTGGTGCGGCCAAAGCGGCGCTCGCGTGAACGGTAGGAGGCAATCGCCGCATCCAGCTGTTTGGCGTCGAAATCGGGCCACAGGACGTCGGTGAAATACAGCTCGGTGTACGCCAGCTGCCACAGCAGGAAGTTGCTGATGCGCTGTTCGCCGCCCGTGCGGATGAAGAGGTCGGGTTCCGGCTCGCCGGCCATCGACAGGTGCCGGGTCAACGCCTCTTCGTCGATCTGCTCGGCAGTCACCCCCGTGGCCAGCAGTGTCCTGACCGCCTGCACGACATCCCAGCGCCCGCCGTAATTGGCTGCAACGGTAAATGTCAGACGGGTGTTGTGACGCGTGAGGGTCTGCGCGTCGCGGATCAGGGCTTGAATGCGCTCGGAAAACGCCGACAGATCGCCGATGACGCGAAAACGAATGCCATTTTCGTGCAGTTTGGCAACTTCGTTTTCCAGCGCGCGCATGAACAGCTCCATCAGCAGCGTCACTTCCTCTTGCGGGCGGCGCCAGTTTTCGGAGCTGAAAGCAAAAACCGTGAGATGGGAGATATCGCGCTCGGCACAGGCGCGAATCACCCCACGCAAGGTTTCCACCCCCTTGCGATGGCCGGCAACGCGCGGCATCAGCCGACGCTTGGCCCAGCGGCCGTTGCCGTCCATGATGATGGCAACATGACGCGGCACGTCCGCGTTGTGCGCATCCGGGTAAGAAGACGTCTTCACGCTGTGCGCTCAGACTGCGAGCAGGTCCTTCTCTTTTTCGGCCAGGAGCTTGTCGATTTCGCCGATGAACCTGTCGGTGAGCTTCTGCACCTCGTCCTGGGTACGGCGTTCCTCGTCTTCGGTTGCCGTCTTGGCCTTGACCATGTCCTTGAGTGCGGCATTGGCATCACGGCGGATATTGCGCATCGCCACGCGGGCATTCTCGGCTTCGCCGCGCACCACCTTGATCAGCTCGCGGCGGCGTTCTTCCGTCAGGGCAGGCATCGGCACCCGGATCACTTCGCCGTGCGTGGCGGGATTCAGACCCAGATCGCCGTCGCGGATCGCTTTCTCGATCTTGCCGACCATGTTCTTTTCGTAGGGTTGCACCTGTAGCGTGCGACCGTCTGCCAGCGACACGTTGGCCACCTGCGACACCGGAGTGGGACTGCCGTAGTAATCAACCATCACATGATCCAGGATGCCGGCATGGGCGCGGCCCGTGCGCACCTTGGCGAGATCATTCTTCAGGGATTCCAGCGACTTGCCCATTTTCTGCTCGGCAGCCTGCTTGATCTCCGCAATACTGGTTTCAGCCATGTTCGCTCCTCAGTTCAGGGTCACCCGCGTGCCCTCGTCTTCGCCCAGCGCCACGCGTTTCAGCGCGCCCGGCTTGAAGACATTGCACACGACGAGCGACAGGTTCTGTTCCCGGCACAAAGCGAAGGCAGCGGTATCGAGCACGCCCAGATTCCTGGCAATCGCCTCGTCGAAACGCAGGCTGACGTAACGCTGCGCGCCGGGGTCTTTTTTCGGGTCGGCGGTATAGACGCCATCGACCTTGGTTGCCTTCAGCAGCAGGTCGGCATGGATTTCCGCTGCACGCAACGCCGCTGCGGTATCGGTGGTGAAGTACGGGTTGCCGGTGCCGCCGCCAAAAATGACGACGCGCCCCGCTTCCAGATCGCGCACCGCCGCATCGCGCTCGAAGGCCATCCCCACGTGCGTGATCGCCACAGCGGTCTGCACCCGGGCGTCGACCCCTGCCTGAAGCAGCGCATCCTTCAATGCCAGCGCGTTCATCACGGTGGCGAGCATGCCCATCGAGTCGGCCGTGGCGCGATCCATGCCAGACAGCGCGCCGGTCGCGCCGCGGAACAGATTGCCGCCGCCGACCACGATGCCGAGCTGCACGCCCAGCGCTGTCACTTCGCGGATCTGGGCGACGAAACCCGCCAGCGTTTCGGCGTGATAGCCGAAACTGTCCGGCCCCATCAGGGCCTCGCCGGAAAGCTTCAGCAGGATACGGCGCGGCCGTGGCCGTCCGGCGTCCGCAGCCATCCGGGTCAGACCTGGGCGGCTGCCGCCACTTCAGCGGCAAAGTCGGTGACTTTTTTCTCGATGCCTTCGCCCACCAGGTACATGGTGAAACCGTGGCACTGCGAGTTCTTGCTCTTCAGCACCTGCTCGACGGTCTGCTTGTCATCCTTGACGAAAGGCTGCGACAGCAGGGTCACTTCCTTCAGGAATTTCTGCACCGTGCCTTCGGCGATCTTTTCCAGCATGGCTTCCGGTTTGCCGGCTTCCTTGGCTTTTTCGATGGCGACGCGGCGCTCGGTATCGATGAGTTCCTGCGACACACCGGAAGCATCCAGCGACTTGGGTTTGGACGCGGCGATGTGCATGGCGATGTCGCGCGCGACGGTTTCATCGCCGGAGACGTCGACCAGCACGCCGATCTTGCTGCCGTGAATGTAGCTGGCGAACTTGCCGACAGCGGCAAGACGCACGAAGCGGCGAATACTCATGTTCTCGCCGATCTTGCCGACCAGTTCGGTGCGAAAGGCCTCCACCGTGGTGCCGCGGTAGGGCATGGCGGACAGCGCGGCCACGTCGGACGGGCTGTCAGACAGCACCATTTCGGCCAGCGCGTTCGAAAGCGCCAGGAAATCGTCGTTCTTCGCGACGAAATCGGTTTCGCAGTTCACCTCGACCATCGCGGCGGACTTGCCGTCGGCGGCGATCGCGATCGTCACCACCCCTTCGGCGGCGACCCGGCCGGCGGTCTTGGCGGCCTTGTTGCCGAAGCGCACACGCAGAATCTCCTCGGCCTTCTGCATGTCCCCACCGGCTTCGGACAGCGCCTTTTTGCAATCCATCATCGGCGCATCGGTTTTCTCGCGCAGATCCTTGACCATGCTTGCGGTAATTTCAGCCATTTCCCACTCCAATCGTTCAGTTCAAACCAGCTTTCAATGCGGAAAGAGGGGCCCACGCCCCTCTCGAATGCGCCGCCGGGAGACTAACCCGGCAATATGACGCGCCGTCGCGCTTACTCGGCCGCGACGCCGCCTTCTTCCTCGATCTCGATGAATTCTTCCTCACCCACGATCTCGGCCATGATCTGCGCGCGACCTTCCAGCACCGCATCCGCCATGCCACGGGCATACAGACGGATGGCGCGCGCCGAGTCATCGTTGCCCGGAATGATGTAATCCACTCCATCGGGGCTGTTGTTCGTGTCCACCACACCGATCACCGGCACGCCAAGTTTCCTGGCCTCGGTGACAGCGCCTTTCTGGTAGCCCACGTCGATGATGAAAATCGCGTCGGGCAACCCGCCCATTTCGCGAATGCCGCCGAGGCTGCGGTTCAACTTGTCAACCTCGCGCTGCACCGTGAGGATTTCCTTCTTGGACAGGCGCCCGGGTTCGTTCAGCTGCGTTTCAAGATCGTTCAGACGCTTGATCGACTGCCTGACGGTCTTGAAGTTGGTCAACATGCCGCCGAGCCAGCGGTTGTCGACATAGGGCATGCCGGCACGCACGGCTTCTTCGCGGACGATGTCGCGCGCGGCGCGCTTGGTGCCCACGAACAGCACGGTGCCCTTGTTGGAAGCCAGCTGGCGAACGAATTTCTGCGCCTCCTGGAACATCGGCAGCGATTTTTCCAGGTTGACGATATGGATCTTGTTGCGATGGCCGAAGATGAACGGCGCCATCTTGGGGTTCCAGAAGCGGGTCTGGTGGCCGAAGTGAACACCGGCTTCCAGCATTTGACGCATTGTGACCGACATGAAAATCTCCTAAAGGGTTGAGCCTCCACCTGTCAGCAGCCGCCAGCCTGTCATGCCGCGCGGCCACCCTTTATTTCGACGGGTGTGCGAATTTTGTCCGAACCATTCCGGACAGCCCGCGATTCTAATCCGGGGCGAGCGTTTTTTCAAGCCAGAAGCCGGCCAGCGCTTGCCCGGCCGAGGCCCGCGGCTACAATACGGCTTTGAATATCGAAGGGTTTTTCTTGCCCATGACCGTTTCCATCAAAACTGCTGCCGAGATCGAGGGTATGCGCGTCGCCGGCAGGCTCGCCTCGGAAGTGCTCGACTACATCACGCCGTTTGTGAAGCCCGGCATCACCACGGGAGAGCTGGACAAGCTCTGCCACGACTACATGGTCGACGTGCAGGGCACCATCCCAGCCCCGCTGAACTATGCGCCCTCCGGTCACACCCCCTATCCCAAGTCGATCTGCACCTCGGTCAACAACCAGGTCTGCCACGG
>JAIWOL010000067.1 GCA_020216925.1 Thiobacillus sp.
CGTGCCGGGCGACAAGGTTCTGAAAAACGGCGATATCGTGAACCTCGACATCACCGTGATCAAGGACGGCTGGCACGGCGACACCAGCCGCATGTTCGCGGTGGGCGAAGCATCGATTCAGGCAAAACGCTTGATCCAGATAACCTACGAGGCAATGTGGATAGGCATCGCCTGTGTTAAACCCGGTGCCCGGCTGGGCGACATCGGTCATGCCATCCAGCACTTTGCTGAAAACCAGGGATACAGCGTGGTGCGCGAATTCTGCGGCCACGGCATCGGCCGCAAGTTTCACGAAGACCCGCAGGTGCTGCATTACGGCAAACCCGGCACCGGCCTCGTGCTGGAACCCGGCATGATCTTCACCATCGAACCGATGATCAACGCCGGCAAACGCGATATCCGCCAGATGCCGGACGGATGGACCATCGTCACCAAGGATCGCAGTCTCTCCGCACAGTGGGAACACACGGTTCTGGTCTCGGCCAACGGGTTTGAAGTCCTGACCGTTTCGGCCGGCAGTCCGGCCATTCCCGACCGCATCCGCCAGGCCGCGTGAACGCTGTTTCGCTCGCCGGCCTGCGCGACCAGCTCAGGTCGGGCCGCAGCGCACTGGCCGAGTCCTGGCGCGCCCGGCCAGTGGCCAGTCGCTACCTCGCCCGTCACGCCGCGCTGGTCGACGGCGTGTTGGCCGCGCTCTGCGAACGCCTGCACCTGCCGGCCGGCGTCTGCCTGGCTGCCGTGGGCGGATACGGCCGGGGGGAATTGTTTCCCGGCTCCGACGTCGACGTGCTCCTGCTGCTGGATGCCGAACCTGACGCCAACGATCGGGTAAAGCTCGAGGCCTGGGTACGCGCCTGCTGGGATATCGGCCTGGAAATCGGCCACAGCGTGCGCACGGTGGCAGCCTGTCTGGCGGAAACCGCCGACATCACCGTGGAAACCAATCTGCTCGAAGCGCGCTACCTGTGGGGACGCCGGGCGCTCTACACGGAGTTCGAGCGCCGCTTTCGGGCGCGTTTCGATCCCCGTGCCTTTTTCGAGGGCAAGCTCGCCGAACAGGCAGCGCGGCACGCGCGCTACGACGACAGCGCCTACAAGCTCGAACCCAATATCAAGGACAGTCCGGGCGGCCTGCGCGACCTTCATACCGTCCACTGGCTGGCGCAGGCCTGCGCCATCCCGGCGGGCTGGGCCGGCCTCGTCCGCGCAGGCCTGATCACCGAGGCCGAAGCGCGTCATATCGCGCGTGAAGAACGCACCCTTGCCACACTGCGGATCCATCTCCACCTGCTGGCGGGACGGCGCGACGACCGGCTGGCCTTCGACTATCAGACCGAGCTTGCCACCCGCCTGGGCCTTGCCGCCACGCCGCACAGGCGCGCGGGCGAACGCCTGATGCAGGGCTATTACCGCGCCGCCAAGCTGGTGCAGCGCGCCAACGACATTCTCATCCAGTCCCTGCGTGTGCGCCTGTTTCCGGTCACGGGGGCACCCGAGATTGTCGACAGCGATTTTCAGGTACGCGGAAAACTGCTCGAAATGCGCGCACCCGATCTGTTCGAGCGCGAACCCGGTGCGCTGCTGCGCGCATTCATGGCTTATGCCCAGCATCCCGAGCTTGCCAGCTTCGAACCGGCCACGCTGCGCGCCTTGTGGCGGGGCAGTACGCGCATCGACGCCGCGTTTCGCGCCAATCCCGCACACCGGGGGCTGTTCATGGCCTTGCTGCGGCAGCCGGCGGGCATCACCCGTGCGTTGCGCGCCATGCATCGCTATGGTCTGCTTGGCCGCTACATTCCGGCCTTTGGGCGCGTCGTCGGGCAGATGCAGCATGATCTCTTCCACATTTACACCGTGGACGAACACATCCTCACCGTGTTGCGCAATGTGCGGCGGCTGACGGTGCCCGCTCTGGCTCACGAACTGCCGCTCGCCAGCCAGCTCATGGCCGATTTCGACAAGCCCGAACTGCTCTATCTGGGCGCCCTGTTCCACGACATCGCCAAGGGGCGCGGCGGCGACCACTCCGAACTAGGCGCGGCCGATGCCCGGCGTTTCTGCAGGCAACATGGCCTGCCCGCCGAAGATATCGACCTGGTCGCCTGGCTGGTGGAAATGCATCTGGTGATGTCGCGCACCTCGCAAAAGGAAGACATCAGCGACCCCGACGTGATCGCCGCTTTTGCCGCAAGGGTCGGAAGCGTGCGCCGTCTTGTCGCGCTGTATCTCCTTACCGTGGCCGACATCCGGGGGACCAGTCCCAAGGTATGGAACGCCTGGAAGGGCAAGCTGCTGGAAGACCTGTATCGCGCCGCGCGCGCGCGCATCGAGGGCGGCCGGGCGGAAGACATACACGCCAAACAGACTGAGGCGCGCGTCAATCTTGCGCTCTATGGCCTGCCAGCCGATGCCGCCGACGCACTGTGGAAACAGCTCGATGCACGCTATTTTGTGCGCTATGACGCACGCGATCTGGCCTGGCAGGCCCGCATGCTCTGGCGGCGCGCCGACACCGCCACGCCGGTGGTGCGCGCCCGTCTGTCGCCGGCAGGCGAAGGCATCCAGGTGCTGGTCTACGCCCCCGACCGGGCCGATATTTTCGCGCGTATCTGCGGTTTTTTTGCGCGCATCCAGTACACCATCCTGGAAGCCAAGATCCACACCACGCAGCACGGCTATGCGCTGGACAGTTTCCAGGTGATGGATCTTGCCAACCGCGGCATACACTACCGCGATTTCCTTGCCTTCGTGGAACACGAACTGGCACGCGACCTGGATCCGGCCCAGCCGGTCCAGCCGCCGCCGCGCGGCCGTCTGTCGCGGCATCAGCGGCACCACCCCTACCCCACCACGGTGCGGATCGAGACCGACGCGGCGGGCGGAGCCATGCTGACGATCACCTGTGCCGACCGCGGCGGCCTGCTGTTTGCGGTGGCCGAAACCCTGATGCGGCATGATCTCGGCGTCTACGCCGCCAAGATCGACACGCTGGGCGAGCGGGTCGAGGACACTTTCCTGATTCGGGGAAACCGCCTGAACACGGCGGCCGGTCGCGCCGCGCTGGAGAACGACCTGCGCGCCGCGCTGGCCTGACGGGCCTGTGCGGCGGATTCAGATCGAGGGGCGGGCGTACTCGTCGACGTAGCGGCCGCGAGCCGGGGCCTTGCGTGCAGGTGGCGTTTTTTTCCTGATGCCGTCGGCCGGTTTCTTGAGCTTGTCGTCCAGTTCGGTCTTGCTGCGCGGGCGCGCGCGGTCGGGCCGGCCTGTCGGGCCGACGCCGGTTGCCCCGGCACACAGTTCGCCCCGCACGTCTATCGGCTGATCCGGTTGCACCAGGCATTTCATGCCGCGGCCCGCCATTCGCGCAGGCTGCCCGCCAGGGTGCGCGTCAGGGCGATCAACCCGCTCAGCGCTTCTGCACTGGGCGTGGAAGCGCACGAACCGATCTTGCTTTCGGCATACACCGAGAGAATCAGCAGGTTGTGCTGCACGTCCGCCGGCAGCGACAGCGAACCGGCCGCCAGCGCAGCCTGGATGTCGCCCCAGACACGACGGCTTTCCGCCAGCGCGCCTGCAAGCTGCGATTCGCGCCCCGGGGCGTTCCAGTATCGCTGCACGGTCATCAGCTGTGCGGCAATGTCGTCGAGCCTTATGGCTTCAAACGGCAGTCCGCGCGCCGGGCGGATGCCGCTTTGCGCCCTTTCGATATCAAATTGCTCGGGGTTCATTCCTGTCCTTGCGTGCCATGTTGACGCTTCTGGATAGCGGCCTGCGGGCAAGCAACTTGAGTATGCGTCCGGCGGGAGCCGACGAACGGCAGACGGTTCAATCGTCAGATAAATCCTGGCCCGGAAAAAGCGTCTCGGTGAAGCCAAAATTGCGCATGTCACGTATCCGCATGGGGTAGAGAATGCCTTGCAGATGGTCAACCTCATGCTGAACGACGCGGGCGTGAAACCCCCTCACACTCCGGTCGATGGCCTCGCCGGACGCATCGAATCCCTGGTAACGCAATGCGGTGTGGCGCGGCACCAGACCCCGCATCCCGGGAACCGACAGGCAGCCTTCCCAGCCTTCCTCCATGGCGCCGGCAAGCGGGGCGAGGACAGGATTGATCAGCACCGTGAAAGGAACGGGTTCGACCTCGGGATAACGCGGGTTGCCATTGACTCCGAAAATCACCACCTGCAAACCCACGCCAATCTGCGGTGCGGCCAGCCCCGCACCGTTGAGCGCACGCATGGTGTCATGCATGTCGCCCAGCAGAGCGTGGAGTTCGGGCGTGTCAAATGCCGTCACCGGGTGCGCCGGCGACAGCAGGCGGGGATCGCCCATTTTCAGGACTTCGCGGACGGCCATGGCTGCTCCAGCTTGTTGCGGTCATCGGCATCCAGCCAGCGCCACCCGCCCGGCGCCAGATCGTCCGGCAACCGGTAATCGCCGATGGCTTCGCGGTGCAGGGCGACGACGTGGTTGCCGGCTGCGGCGATCATGCGTTTCACCTGGTGATATTTGCCTTCGGCGAGCACCAGCCGCAGGCCACGGGCGCCACAAGGCTCGCAGGCCAACGCCGCCAGTGGCGCCGGCTCGTCATTGAGCTGCACGCCGGCGCGCAGGGCGTCGAGCTGGGCATCCGTCACGTCTTCGGCGCAGTCGGCCCGATAGCGTTTGGGCACGTTTTTCTTTGGCGAGATCATGCGGTGCTGGAGCTGTCCGTCGTCGGTAAACACCAGCAGACCGGTGGTGTCCTGGTCGAGGCGGCCGACGCACTGCACTTTGCGCCTGACCAGGGGGGTAGGCAACAGCGAAAACACGCTGGGATGATGGCTGGGTTTGTGCGAACACTCGTAGCCCGCTGGTTTGTGCATCACCAGGCAGGCGCATTCGCGGTAGGGCCAGTCGGCCCCGTCAACAGTGAATACCAGGCCTTCGGTTTCGAACTCGGCTTCCGGGTTGTCGCAGACTTCGCCATTGACCCGGATTTCGCCACGCCGCAGCCGGTACAGGCAGTCCTTGCGGGAGCCAAAACCCTGGCTTTGCAGGGCGCGCAGCAGCCGCAGTTTCACGGCACGACGCAACTGGATGCCTCGTCGGTGACGAGTTGCTCCAGCAGACGGCGCACTTGCAGCATCACCTCGCCCAATACAGCCTGGATGTCTTCCATCTGGATGCCTTCGGCGGAGGCCCCGCGTCCGGCCGCCCAGTTCACCACCGCTCCCACGGCTGCGTAGCTGAGCTCCAGTTCCCGCGCCAGATAGGCTTCCGGCATGCCGGTCATCCCGACCATGTCGCAGCCATCCCGAGCCATGCGGTTGATTTCGGCTGCGGTTTCCAGCCGTGGTCCCTGCACGGCCCCATAGACCCCGCCATCGCGCAGGCCAATGCCGGCATGCGCCGCCGCCTGCAACAGCGCGGCGCGCATGTCCGTGCAGTAGGGAAAGGTGAAGTCGAGATGCGTGACCGGCTTGTCGTTGCCCACAAAAAACGTGGTTTCGCGGCCGTGGGTGTAATCGATGATCTGGTCCGGCGCGACCAGCGTGCCGGGCAACAGGGCATCGTGGATGCCGCCGACGGTGGCGACCGAGACCACGCGGTCGACGCCATGGTCCTTCAGCGCCCAGAGATTGGCGCGGTAGTTCACGGCGTGAGGCGGGATGGTGTGGCCGTATCCGTGGCGGGCGATGAAGATCACATTCTGATCGCACAGGCGGCCGAAGGTCAGCGCGCCGGAAGGTTCGCCGTAGGGCGTGCGCGCCACTTTGCGGTGCGTGATCTGCAGGTTGGCGAGTCGGGTGAGGCCGGTGCCTCCGATGATGCCCAGCATGGTCTAGAGATCCTTCAATGCATAGATGGCGGGAAGATTGCGCCAGTAACCGTAAGCGTCCATGCCACAGCCGAAGACGTAGCGATTGGGCACGGACATGCCAGTGAAATCTGCGCGGATGGGCTTGGCCAGCCCGTTGGCCTTGTCGGTGAGCACCGCCGTGAATACCGAGGCCGCGCCCAGTTCGAGCAGCTTGTCGCGCACGGCGGCAAGCGTCTCGCCCTCGTCGAGGATGTCGTCGAGCACCAGCACCACACGCCCGGCAACCTGTTTTCCCGGCAGGACTTTCCATTCCATCGCGCCGGCACGGGTATCGCCGCGATAGCGCGTGACGTGCAGGTAATCGAACTCCAGGGGAAAGGCCAGCCTGGGCAACAGCTGCCCGGCAAACACGATCGCCCCCCCCATCACCGGCAAAACCAGCGGACACTCGCCGGCGAGGCGCAGGGAAATCTCAGCGGCCAGTCGATCCAGTGCGGCCTGCACTGCATCGGCATCGGCGATGCAATCGGCGGTATCGAGCAGATGTTGGGCGTCGGCGGGCGTCATGTGCGGAGTTTACCCGTACTCGCAGCCGCACGCCTCGGGTATGCTAGCCGGATGATGCCGACCCTGATCGACGACGCTGGCTGGTACGCCCATGCCCACCGCATCCCGTCGCCCAATTGCGACGACCGCCCGCCGGATACGCTGATCGAACTCGTTGTCATCCACAGCATTTCGCTGCCCCCCGGCGTCTTCACTGGCAACGCCGTAATCGAGCTATTCACCAACCGGCTGGACTGCGATGCGCACCCGTATTACCAGGCTCTGCGCGGCCTTCGGGTTTCTGCGCATTTTTTGATCCGGCGCGATGGCGCGCTCATCCAGTTCGTCCCCTGCGGCCTGCGCGCCTGGCACGCCGGCGCGTCCAGCTGGCGCGATCGCGCGCGCTGCAACGACTTTTCCGTAGGGATCGAACTCGAAGGCAGCGACGACACGCCCTTTACCGACGCGCAGTACGCTTGCCTTCGCACCCTGGCAGTTGCCCTCAGGCAGCGCTATCCCATCCAGGATTTCGCCGGACACAGCGACATTGCCCCCGGCCGCAAAACCGACCCCGGCCCCCTGTTCGACTGGCGCAGGCTGCATGAACCCGCGGCCTGACAGACTGCTGGCGGGATTGCTGCTGGCGATGATTCTTGCAGGATGTGCGCCGACGCTGGATCTGGCAATCGAGCGGGTGCCCTCCCGCGCGCTTCCGGCCACGGCCGACACCCCCATCAAGGCGGGGCTTGCGGCGCAACTGCCTGCCGCAACTTCCGGCTTCCATCTGCTGGCCGATGGCGACGCGGCGCTGGCCGCCCGCCTGGCATTGGCCAACCGGGCGCAGCGCACGCTCGACGTGCAGTACTACCTGTTTCACCACGACGACAGCGGAAAATGGGTCGCGGCGGCCCTGCTCGATGCTGCCGCGCGAGGCGTTCGCGTGAGAGTGCTGATAGACGATATCGACACCGCCGACAAGGAGCTGGGACTGGCCACGCTCAACGCGCACCCCAATATCGAAGTGCGGCTGTTCAACCCATTCCACACCCGCAGCGTCAATCCGCTGGTCAAGGGCTGGCAGGCGCTGACCGAGTCGGTGCGTCTCAACCGGCGCATGCACAACAAGGCTTTCATCGCCGACAACCAGATCGGCATCACGGGAGGCCGCAACATCGGCAACGAGTATTTCGACGCCAACCCAGACCACGTCTTTGTCGACCTCGACCTGCTGGCAGCCGGCCCCATCGTCGACGCCATGTCGCGCTCGTTCGACGCTTACTGGAACAGCGAAGCGGCCACCCCTGCCGCCGCCCTGCCGGTGCGCGTGAGCCGGGACAGGCTGGCGCGCGCAACCGCACGCTTGCGTGGCTTCAGCGCCGCGCGCGCCGCCAGCGCTTACGGCCGCCGCGTGCTGGCGGCCGATCCCCTGCCCGCCCTGCTGGCTGGCGACCGTCGCTGGATACAGGCCCCGGCCGATCTGATCGTCGATCCGCCCGACAAGGCGCTCAATCCCGACATGCCGCCTTCCGAACTGCTGATCGGCCAGCTGGCCGGATTGTGGATCGACCCGACCCGGCGTGCGCTGATCGTTTCGCCTTACTTTGTGCCGGGCCCGATGGGCATGGCCTATTTCCGCTACTGGCGCCATACCGGCGTCGACATTTCGGTGCTTACCAACGCCTATTCCGCAAGCGACGTACCGCTGGTGCATGCGGGCTATGCAAACTATCGCGAAGCCCTTCTCGAAGCGGGCGTCGAACTGTTCGAGCTCAAACCCGTCGCCGACCCCATCGGCGGCCGCCTGCGCGACCTGTCACGCGGCTCGTCGCGCGCCAGCCTGCACGCCAAGACATTCGTGTTCGACGACCGGCATGTGTTCATCGGCACCTTCAATTTCGACCCGCGCTCTGCCGTGCTCAACACCGAGATGGGTATCGTCGTGCATTCAGCCGAGCTGGCGCGCCAGGTTACCGCCATCGCGCAAGATGCCATGCAGCCCGAACGCAGCTACGCCCTGGAACTGGAGACGCAAACCGTTGACCTTCAGCGCGGCCGCCGGTTGCTCTGGCGCGACCGCCACCAGGGTAGCGCGCGAACGCAAACCGTCGAGCCGGATACTTCACCGATGCAACGCGGCCTGCTCCGCGTACTCCGGGCCCTGCCCATCGAACAGCATCTCTAAAACGCTAAAATCACGCTACATTCAATCCGGATTCCGCCATGCATCTCGGTACCCCTCTCTCCCCCACCGCCACCAAAATCATGCTGCTGGGCGCGGGCGAGCTCGGCAAGGAAGTTGTCATCGCCCTGCAACGATTCGGCGTCGAGGTCATTGCCGTCGACCGCTACGAACATGCGCCGGCCCATCAGGTCGCGCACCGGTCACACGTCATCGCCATGAACGACCCGGCCGCACTGCGCGCCCTGATCGAAGCGGAACAGCCGCATTTCATCGTCCCGGAAATCGAGGCCATCGCAACCGAGGCACTGCAAAAGATCGAAGCAGAAGGCGTCGCCACGGTCATCCCCACCGCCCGCGCCGCGCATCTCACCATGAACCGCGAAGGCATCCGTCGCCTGGCTGCCGAAACGCTGGGTTTGCCAACCTCCGCTTACGCTTTTGCAGACAGCCTCGCCGAGCTCGAAACCGCCGCCGCAGCCATCGGCTATCCGGTCATCGTGAAGCCGGTGATGTCCTCCTCCGGCAAGGGGCAGTCCCGCGTCGAGACCGCCGCTGATCTCGCCGCTGCCTGGGAGGCGGCCTGCACGGGCGGACGCGTCGACAAAGGCCGCGTCATTGTCGAAAGCGTGATCGACTTCGATTACGAAATTACCCTGCTGACCGTGCGCGCCCTGAACGCCCGGGACGAAATCGAAACCCGGTTCTGCGCGCCCGTGGGGCATCTCCAGGTGAAGGGCGACTACGTCGAATCCTGGCAACCTCACCCCATGAGCGAAGCCGCACTGGCCCGCGCGCAGGAAATTGCCGCCATGGTGACGGGCAATCTGGGCGGACGCGGCCTGTTCGGAGTGGAACTCTTCGTCAAGGGCGATCAGGTCTGGTTCTCTGAAGTGAGCCCGCGCCCGCACGATACCGGCATGGTCACCATGGCCACCCAGCGGCAGAACGAATTCGAGCTCCACGCGCGCGCCATTCTCGGTCTGCCGGTCGATACCGCATTACGCGAACCCGGCGCGTCCGCGGTCATCTACGGCGGCATCGCCTCCCGCAGGATAGCCTACGCCGGCGTGGCCGAGGCGCTTGCCGAACCGGGCGTCGACGTGCGGCTGTTCGGCAAACCCGAAAGCTACGCGCGCCGCCGCATGGGCGTGGCGCTCGCCACGGCAGACAGCATCGAGACGGCCCGTGCCAAGGCCCGAACCGCCGCAGCAACCGTGCTGCCCTTCGCCCCTCTCCCCGGATGAGCACGCACTTCGAACGCCTGGGCGGCAGCGAGGCCATCCGGTCGCTCGTCGACCGTTTCTATGACCTTATGGACAGCGACCCCGACTATTACGAAATCCGCAAACTGCATCCGGCAGATCTCACCGAATCGCGCAACAAGCTTGCCTGGTTCCTCAACGGCTGGACCGGCGGCCCGCCAGACTACACCGACCGCTTCGGCCCCCCCTTCCTGCGGCGGCGCC
>JAIWOL010000123.1 GCA_020216925.1 Thiobacillus sp.
ACCTGCCGTTTGCCATTGGCGAACGGGAACGCGACCAGTGGATGGCCTGCATGACGCAGGCCTTGGACAGCGCCGGCGTCGAACCCGGCCTGCGCCAGGAACTGACCGCCGCGTTCTACAAAACCGCTGATTTCATGCGCAACCAGCCAGGCTGACATGCGCCGCGCCATCGCCTGGACCCTGTTTTTCAGCCTGCTGGCGGGATGTCTCATCCTGCCCTGGCTGGTGCTCGACCACACGCCGGCCATCGAACCGCCCGCCGAATTCCGCCGCAGCGATCTGGCCTGGGTGAAGTCCCTGTTCCAGAAACACGACCCGCGCCGCCAGACCCCCGACGTGGTGCAGAGCATCCAGCTCAACGAAGCCGAGCTTAACCGGCTGCTCAACTACGCCGTGGAATTGCGCCGGGTCTCCGGCATTGCCGCGGAACTCACCCCCGGGCGCGCAACGCTCACCGCCACCCTGGATGTCCCCGATACCCCGTTTGGCCATTACCTCAATCTCACTGCCGAGCTCGCCGACACGCCCGGCAGGATGCGCATCGAACGCATGCAGCTCGGCAGCCTGCCGATTCCCGGCGCGCTGGCTGACTGGGGCATGCGCCTGGTTCACCGCTGGCTGCGCCGCGACGCCACCTATGCCGCCCTGGCTGACGCCTTCACGCGGGTGAATTTCGACGAAAACCAGGCCACGCTCGACTACCGCTGGCACCCCGAACTTCTCGCCCGCCTCGAACGCAAGAGCGTGGAACTGCTGGTTCCCGCGGAAGACCAGGCGCTCATGCTGCTTTACGCGGAACGTCTGGATGCCTTGCTCAAACCCCATGCCCAGGGCAGCCGTCTGCCGCTGGTTCGGATCATGCCGGCGCTGTTTGCCTGGCCGCCCCAACCCGGCATAGAGGCAGCCGAGGAAAACCGGGCCGCGCTCACCGCCCTGGCGGCATACCTGGCCGGCGTCAGCCTGCCCAGACTGCTCGAGGGCGACAGCGTATCGATTCGCCGCGCCCCTCAGGTGCTGCTCTATCTGCACGGCCGGCGCGACTTTGCCGAACACTTCACCATCTCTGCGGCGCTGTCGGTCAACGGCGGCAGCCGGCTCGCCAATGCCATCGGCCTCATCAAGGAAGAAGAAGACGCCGGCATGGGCTCCGGGTTCAGCTTCACCGATCTGGCCGCCAACCGCGCCGGCGTTCGCCTGGGCGAAACCGCCACCGGACCCGGCGCGGCGCGAATCCGGCAGCAGCTGGCCGCCGCCCGCAGCGATGCCGCGCTTTTGCCCGACTTTCGCGACCTGCCGGAATTCATGCCGCAGGCCGAATTCGACCGCCGCTTCGGCCCGGTTGGCGGACCGCGCTATCAGGCCGTCATCGACCGCATCGACGCCCGCCTGAACGCACATCCGCTTACCGGGAACCCGAATCCCTGAAACCCGTCATGGTAGGATCCAGCCCATCCTGCCGCCGCAAACCTGCCGATGAAATTCGACCGTTCCCGGCTGTCCGCCCTGCTGTTCAGAGGCAGCGTCTTCACGATCGTGTGGTGGATTCTGGCCGAAGGCCACCCTGCGAGCTGGGGCGTGGGCGCGGTCAGCATCAGTGGCGCGCTTGCAGCCAGTCTGCTGCTTGCGCCGCCATCAGGCACGCGGTTTTCGTTCATCGCGGGGCTGCGGTTCGGCGCTTTTTTTCTGCTTGAATCTATTCGCGGCGGCAGCCAGGTCGCGCTTGCCGCGCTTGCGCCAGGCAGGTTGCGACCGGGGCTGACATCGGTCGTGATCGGCCTGCCCGATGGCTTGCCGCGTGTACTCCTGATGAACACACTCAACCTCCTGCCCGGCACCGTGAGCATCCAGCTCGAAGGCGACACGCTGTGGCTGCACGTGCTCGATCGCAGGCAGGCTATCGAGCGCGAAGTCGCCATCGTCGAAACGCATCTTGCACGCATGCTGCTGATCGAGCGTTCAACATGACGGTGCTTTCAGGCTCACTTGCAGTTTTTTTGCTCGTCAATCTGGTCGTCGCGCTGATCTGCGCCGTGCGCGGCCCGACAGATGCCGATCGCATGCTTGCCGCACTCCTGTTTGGCACCACCGGCGTGGCCATTCTGCTTCTTCTCGCCCACACCTACACGCCTGCTCGCGGTGGAATCGTCGACGTGGCGCTGGTGTTGGCGCTGTTGGCCGCGATCGCCGGGATTGCATTTGCCGAGCGGGCCTGGCGGCAGGAGACGCGCGATGACGATGCTTGAATGGACATCAGCCGCCCTGCTTGTTGCAGGCGGAGCGTTTTTTCTCGCCGGCACACTGGGACTGCTGCGCTTTCCCGATGTCTACAGCCGGCTGCACGCGCTCACCAAAGCCGACAACCTGGGGCTGGGCTTCATACTCGCCGGACTGGCCCTGCAGGCAGACAGCGTAGCTGCGGCACTCAAGTTCGTTTTGATCTGGCCGCTGGTGCTGGCCGCTTCTGCGGCGGTCAGCCATGCAATCGCGCGCCGCGCGCGGCAAAACGGCATCAGGCCGATCCAGCGACCATGATGGCATTCGATCTGCTGCTGGCCGCCGCGATCATCTGGAGCGCGGTGCGCGCGCTCACCCTGCGTGACGCTGCGCACGCCGTCGTCCTGTTCATCGTTTTCGGGCTCCTGATGACACTTGCCTGGGTCAGGCTCGATGCGCCGGATATCGCACTCGCCGAAGCGGCGATCGGCGCCGGGCTCACCGGGGCGCTGCTGCTGGATGCGCTGGGCGCATTCCGTCGCATGCCCCCTGCCGCCGGAACGGGCGGCTGGACGCGCGCAATCATCCTGGCCGCATCGGGCATGCTGCTCTTCGCCTTCATCCATGCACTGCTGGCCATGCCATACGGCGAACGCGTCGTGTTGCCCGAATGGGTCGCCGCCCAGGTGAGCCAGTCGGGCGTCACGCATCCTGTCACCGCCGTGCTGCTCAATTTCCGCGGGTACGACACATTGCTCGAAGTCGGCGTGCTTCTGGTCGCGCTGATCGCGCTGCTTGCCGTGGCAGGCAGCGGCAATGCCTCCAGAAAGACGGCCGTCAACCCGATGCTGCGCGCGTTTGCATCGGCCGCCGCGCCGCTGGGGATCCTCGCTGCCGGTTATCTCCTGTGGGCCGGCGCACATCGCCCCGGCGGCGCATTCCAGGCTGGCGCGATGGTGGCCGCCGCTGCGGTACTCCTCCACCTGTCCGGCCGGCTTCCGGCGTGGGTGGCGCCGGGTCGATTGCTGCGCGCGGGATTGGCCGGGGGACTGCTGTTTTTTCTTGCGGCGGGACTATTCATGACCGATGCCGGCGCCTATCTCACTTACCCGCCTCCTTCCGCTGGCTCCTGGATTCTGGCTATCGAGACTGGTTTGACGATATCACTCGGGCTCGCGCTCGCCGGGCTTTTTCTGGTGCTGGCAGGCCAGGGGCGCGCGCAATGATCAGCAGCGCACTGCTCTATGCGCTTGTCGGATGCGCACTATTCGTTGCCGGGGTGGCGGGCGTCCTGCTCGCGCCGCATCCCCTGCGCCGCATTCTCGCTTTCAACGTGATGGGCAATGGCGCTTTTCTGGTGCTGGTGGGCCTGGCCCAACGCGCAGGATTCCCCGACCCGGTGCCGCAGGCCATGGTGCTCACCGGCATCGTCGTCGCTGTCGCGGCAACCGCGCTGGCGCTGGCGCTGGCCCGCCGGCTGGCCGAGCCGGAGGACGAGCAGTGAACGGACTACAGACCTGCGAGCGGATCGGTGCGCTCGATGCGCAGCACGACCGTGCCGATGCGGCTGTTGAGCCCCATTACCGGTATCGCCAGCCATCTCGCGCCGCCATCGGAAACCGCGGCAATGTCAGCAGCGTCGAGCAGCGTTGCGGGCAGCAGCCCCGAGGCGGCCTCGCCCACATGCCGGCGGTTGGTCGATACGGCAACCTTGCCGTCGGGCTGGACGAGCAGGGCCAGCTTGTAGCCCGGCATGCGCACGATCTCGGTAAAGAACTGATCGACCTGATCGAGATTGTTCCGCAGCATTTCACCGCGCACGGCCCAGGAAAGCGCCTGCGCGAATTGCCGCTCGGCCAAATCCAGCGCGTCGGTTGTGCGCTTCTGAGCCGCCGCGACAAAAGCCGTTTTTTCTTCTGCCCACCGGGCTTCCGCCTGCTTCACCGCCATGTGCTGCGAAACGTAGACGAACAAAAGCGCGGCAGCGATCCCCAGGCTCACCCACAAGGGCAGGCGTACGGTATGCAGAAGGGCAATTTTGCCGGCAAAACCAGAGCGTCCTTCGTTCATGGCAACATCCTCATCATGATTGCAATGCTGCATCATAACGCCGGACCGGGCCCGTTATCGTGAGCGCGTGGCACGACCCGGCGACCGCGCTCATCCTGCTGCCGCTGGCGTGGGCGACGCTTGCCTTTGTTCTGGGCCCCGGGCGCGGCGCATGGATGGGAATGGGGGGGCTCGCGTCACAGACCCTGCTTGCCGTCATACTGGCCCGCTCCGTAATGCAGGATGGCCCGCGCGTCATTGCCTTGGGCGGCTGGGGAGCGCCGTTGGGCATCGAGCTATCGGCCGACGGACTCGCGGCCGTGTTCTTGTTGCTGACACAGATCGTTGCGCTGGTGCTCGCGCCTTATTCCCGTGACTATTTCCGGGCCAGGCCGGATTTGCAAAGAGGGTTCTGGCCGCTTTTCGGGTATCTCATCGCGGCACTCAACGCACTCTTTCTGTCGTCTGATCTATTCAATCTCTACGTCACACTGGAACTGCTGACGCTGGCTGCCGTGGGCCTGGTGGCGCTGGGCGGAGGACGTTCGCAAGCCGCCGCTGCATGGCGATACCTGCTTGTCAGCCTGGTTGCTTCCGGAGCCTACCTGATGGGCGTGGGATGGATTTACGGGCTCACCGGCACGGTGTCGCTCACCGATATCCGGTGGTTTTTCGAAACCGGCATCCCGCCCGCCGCCTGGCTTGCCGGGGGGCTCATGCTCGCCGGACTGATCGCAAAAACCGCGCTGCTGCCTTTCCATTTCTGGCTGCCTCCGGCGCACGGCGGCGCCGCCGCCCCTGTCTCCGCGCTGCTTTCCGCCCTGGTCATCAAGGCCAGCTTCTACATCATCCTGCGCTTCAGTCTCGACAGCTTTTCGCCGCTCGCCCAGGCCGCCGCATTGCCGTTAGGGGCGATGGGCGCCCTGGCAATCGTCTGGGGCAGCATCCAGGCAATCCGCACCCCGAAAATCAAGATGCTGGTGGCCTGGTCTACCGTCGCGCAACTTGGTTACCTTTTCCTCGTTTTTCCACTTCTGGCCGACGCGCGGGCGCTGGAGGCAGGTGTGATGCAAGCCGTAGCGCATGGGCTTGCCAAGGCCGCGATGTTTGCCGCCGTTGGCGTACTCGTGCTGAGCAATGGCCGTGACACGCTCGCCGGCCTGCTTGGAGCCGCCCACCATGCACCGCTCGCGCTGGGCGCATTCGCCCTGGCTGGCATTTCGCTCATGGGCCTGCCGCCCTCCGGCGGCTTTCTCGCCAAATGGCTGATACTCGAAGCAGCGCTGGCGCAAGGCGCCTGGTACTGGGCCGGCATCATCATTCTGGGCGGACTTCTGGCAGCAGCGTATGTGTTTCGTGTACTGAAACTTGCCTTCATGCTCCCGGTCGCCGGGGACGGTTTCGTGCAGCCATCGCGCACCCTGGCCTGGATGGCCATGATTCTGGCGCTCATGAGCATTCTCATCGGACTGCGCGGCGTCGAGCTGATCGGTCTGGCAACGAGGCAGTGACATGACGACAAACGAGCTGCTCCCCCTGGCCGTGATCGCCTCGTCGCTGATCCCCGGTCTGATGATCTTCGCGTTACCCGAATCGCGCACCGGCTTGCGCACCACGTTGAATCTTGTGGGCGCGCTGTCCAAGCTGGCGTTCGTCGGGATGCTGCTGGCTGGCGTGGCTGCCGGTGAAGATTATGTATTCCGCCACACGGTGTTGCCCGGAATCGACCTGGTGTTCAAGGTCGATGCGCTGGCCCTGCTGTTCGTGTCGCTGTCGACGGTACTTTGGTTGTTCACCACGCTGTACGCGATCGGCTATCTCGAGGGTTCACCCCATCGCAGCCGCTTTTTCGGCTTTTTCAGCTTGTGCGTCACTGCCACCATGGGAATCGCCATGGCGGGCAATCTGTTCACCTTTTTCGTGTTCTACGAATTGCTCACCCTCGCGACTTTTCCCTTGGTGATGCATCGTGGCACCGAAAAAGCCATGAAGGGCGGCATCGTGTACCTGGCCTACACGCTCGGCGGAGGGGCTGTCCTGCTTGCCGGCATTGTGTGGCTGCATGGTCTGGCCGGCAGCCAGGATTTTTCCCACGGCGGCTATCTGTCTGCTCTCGATGGCGTCGCGCACGGGCATCTGCAAGCGATTTTCCTGCTGCTGATTGCCGGCGTAGGCGTCAAGGCTGCGCTGGTCCCGCTTCACGGCTGGCTGCCGCAGGCCATGGTCGCCCCCGCTCCCGTGTCGGCGCTCCTGCACGCAGTCGCCGTCGTCAAAGCCGGCGCATTCGGCATCATTCGCATAGTGTATGAAGTTTACGGCGTGGAACATGCCCATTCTCTCGGCCTGCTTTTGCCGCTTGCAATCGTGGCGTCGCTTACCATCGTCTGGGGCAGCTTCCGCGCGCTGTTTCAGGACGACCTGAAAAAACGGCTGGCCTATTCAACCGTTAGCCAGGTTTCCTACATTGCACTGGGTGTTGCATTGTTTGGGCCAATTGGATCGGTCGGAGGGATAGTGCATCTGGTTCATCAGGGCATCATGAAGATCACGCTGTTTTTTTGCGCCGGCAACTACGCCGAGACCCTCGGTATCCACAAGGTGAGTGAAATGAACGGCGTAGGCCGGCGCATGCCGCTCACCACCATTGCCTTCACGCTGGGCACATTGGGCATGATCGGCGTGCCATTCACTGCCGGCGCCATATCCAAAGACTGGCTCATGAATGGAGCCGAATCGGCAAATATGGCCTGGGTAGCCTGGGTGTTATGGACTTCTGCCGCACTGAACGCAGGCTACTTCCTGCCCATCGTATGGCGCGCCTGGATGCGGCCTGTGCCGATCCGCTGGCCTGAAGAGGCTATCCCCCGTCAAGGCTGGCGGGAAACCGCTTTGCTGCTCCTGATCCCCCCGCTTTTCACGGCTGGCGCCATCGTCGGCGCCGCGCTTTTGTCCAAAGAGAGCTGGAGCCCGCTGTCATGGGCGCTACGCATCATCGCCAACGAATATCAATCCGGCCTGCCGTGAAAGTATGCGCAATACCGTAAAAGCTCTATGTTAAAGTGACGGGTTTTCCAGAATCAGGCTCCGTCATGTCTCGCAAGCTCCGCAACATTGCCATCATCGCCCACGTCGACCACGGCAAAACCACGCTGGTCGACCAGCTTCTCAAGCAGTCCGGCACCTTCCGCGAAAACCAGGCGGTGGACGAGCGGGTGATGGACTCGAACGACCTCGAAAAAGAGCGCGGCATCACGATTCTGGCGAAAAACACCGCCATCACCTACGGCGAATACCACATCAACATCGTCGACACCCCCGGCCACGCCGACTTCGGCGGCGAAGTCGAGCGCGTGCTCGGCATGGTCGACGGCGTCGTGTTGCTGGTCGACGCGGTCGAAGGGCCGATGCCGCAGACACGCTTCGTCACCAAAAAAGCGCTGGCGCTCGGCCTGCGCCCCATCGTCGTCATCAACAAGGTCGACCGTCCCGGCGCGCGTCCGGACTGGGTCGTCGACCAGACCTTCGATCTGTTCGACAAACTCGGCGCGACCGACGAGCAGCTCGACTTCCCCATCATCTACGCGTCGGGTCTGAACGGCTGGGCCTGCCTGGATCTCAAGGACGCGCCTTCGCAGGGCGGTTCGGCCGCCGACATGGTGCCGCTGTTCGACACCGTGCTCAGCCACGTGCCGACCCCGCCCGGCTCGCCCGACGCGCCGCTGCAGCTGCAGATCGCCGCACTGGATTATTCGACCTACACCGGCCGTCTCGGCGTCGGTCGCGTGCTCAATGGCCGCATCAAGCCCGGCATGGCCGTGACCGTGATGAACCACGAAGAACAGGTCGCCAGCGGTCGCATCAACCAGGTACTGGGTTTCAAGGGGCTGGATCGCGTGCCGGTCGAAGAAGCCGAAGCCGGCGACATCATCATCATTTCCGGTCTCGACGACATCGGCATCGGCGTCACCATTTGCGAAAAGGACAAACCCGCCGGCCTGCCCGTCCTGCCGGTCGACGAGCCGACGCTGAGCATGGACTTCATGGTCAACACCAGCCCGCTCGCCGGCACCGAAGGCAAGTTCGTCACCAGCCGCCAGATCCGCGACCGCCTCAACAAGGAACTGCTGACCAACGTCGCGCTGCGCGTCGACGAAACCGGCGAGGCCGACGTGTTCCGCGTCTCGGGCCGGGGTGAGCTGCACCTCACCATCCTGCTCGAAAACATGCGCCGCGAAGGTTTCGAGCTCGCCGTCGGCAAGCCGCGCGTCGTCTACAAGGAGATCAACGGCGAGCGCTGCGAGCCGTACGAGAACCTCACCATCGATCTGGAAGACGACACCCAGGGCGCGGTGATGGAAGAAATCGGCCGCCGTCGTGGCGAGCTGACCAATATGGAATCCGACGGCAACGGACGGACGCGGCTGGAATACCACATCCCGGCGCGCGGCCTGATCGGTTTCCAGTCCGACTTCATGACCATGACGCGCGGCACCGGCCTGATGAGCCACGTGTTCGACGACTACGGCCCGGTCAAGGCCGACCTGCCGGGCCGCCACAACGGCGTGCTGGTGTCGCAGGACAACGGCGAAGCCGTCGCCTACGCGCTGTGGAAACTCGAAGATCGTGGCCGCATGTTCGTCAGCCCCGGCGACAAGCTGTACGAAGGCATGATCATCGGCATCCACAGCCGCGACAACGACCTGGTCGTCAACCCGATCAAGGGCAAGCAGCTCACCAACGTGCGCGCCTCGGGCACCGACGAAGCCGTGCGCCTGACCCCGCCGGTCAAGCTCACGCTCGAATCCGCCGTCGAATTCATCGACGACGACGAGCTGGTGGAAATCACGCCCAAGTCGATCCGCATCCGCAAACGCCACCTGCAGGAACACGAGCGCAAGAAAGCCTCGCGCGCCGCAGCGTAAGCGCGCCGGGTTTCCGCCCAAACGATCGGAGCCGCCATGCGGCTCCGATCGTTTGGGCGATCAATACACTCGATGAACTTGCCTGCGGCGTCTTGACGCCGTATCCGGAATACTTGCCGGACGGGCAGTCATGCGAAAACGTCAAGACCGTCAATCCCCTCGTACCGGCCCGAGCGCTTACTGTTTTTTGCCGTAAAAAATCCCGTCGCGCAGGCCGCCGGTAAAATCGTCTTATGCAAGCATTTGAAATCGCCTTGATTCTTGGCCTCGTCCTGCTCGGCATTCTGGTCGTTCTGCTGCTCTCCCGTGTGCAAGGCCTGCGGCGCGGGCACGTCGATCTGCCTGCCCTGCTGGCGCAGGACATGGAAACTCACCACCGCGCCGTGCTGACCGACCTGCACGCCGGGTTGTCGCAACAGGCCGACCGCATGCAGGCCCAGCTGGCGTCCATGCAGGTGGCGCAGGCCGAGCGGCTGGCGGAAACGCGCGAGACCGTCACCGGGCAGTTCGGCCAGTTCCAGACCGCGATGCTGGAAAAACTCATCGAACAGAGCCGCGCCCAGCAACACCTGCTGCAGGACACCCTCAAAGGCATGACGGCACAGTTCAACGAACGCGTGCATCAACTCTCGCAAACGGTAGACGGCCGGCTGAACGAAATTTCCGGCAAGGTGGCCGAGCGGCTCGACGAAGGCTTCAAAAAAACCAACGAGACCTTCACCTCGGTGATGACGCGTCTGGCCGTGATCGACGAGGCGCAAAAGAAGATCGAGGGGCTCGCGACCAACGTCGTCTCGCTACAGGAAATTCTGGGC
>JAIWOL010000003.1 GCA_020216925.1 Thiobacillus sp.
GACAAGCGCTCGCGCGGCGCCTTCGGCGAGGTGCAGCTCGAAGCCCTGGTAAGAAACAGCCTGCCGCCCGACGCCTACGTTTTCCAGTCCGCGCTCAAGAGCGGCGCGCGCGCCGACTGCATTCTGGTACTCCCCAAGCCCACGGGCCGGGTGTGCGTTGACTCGAAATTCCCCCTGGAAAATTACAGCCGCATGTTCGACAACAGCCTGGGCCCGGCCGAGCGAGATGCCGCACGCCGTCAGTTCAAGGCCGACGTGAAAAAACATGCCGACGACATCGCGGCCAAATACATTGTCGCGGGTGAAACGTCGGATGGCGCAGTCATGTTCCTGCCTGCCGAAGCCGTATTCGCTGAAATCCATGCCTATCACCCCGACCTGGTCGAGCACGCACAGAAAAAGCGCGTCTGGCTCACCTCGCCCACCACCCTGATGGCCGTTCTCAACACCGCGCGCGCAGTCATCCGCGATTCGGAAACACGGCGAATGGCCCACGTCATCAAGGATGAGCTGGCAAAACTCGCCAGGGATTTTTCGCGCTTCGACGATCGCATGCAAAAGCTCGCCAGCCACATCGAACAGGCCAGCAGGGATGTGGGCGAGGTGCGGATTTCCAGCGACAAGATCAGCAAGCGCTTTGCACAGATCGAACGAGTAGAACTCGATCCCCCTTCCGGCGAAGCCGGCGCCTTGCGGCGCCTCGACCACGACGAATGATCAGTTTCAAGCGCTGGCGCCGCGAACGCACCCTGGCCCGCTGCCGCATCCCGCAGACGGAATTCGATGCAGCCATCAGCCGTCTGCCTCTTCTCGCGGGACTCGCGCGGCAGGAACTGGACACCCTGCATGATCAGGCCAGTCTGCTGCTGGCTGACAAAAGCTTTTCCGCCGCAGGCGGCGCGGAAGTCGAACGGTCCGTACAACTGCACATCGCCCTGCAAGCCTGCCTGCTCACCCTCCACCTGGACGAAACCAGTTATCGCGGCTGGCACGAAATCATTCTGTATCCCGCTGAATTTCTGCGCCCACGCGAAGAAGTCGACGAAGCCGGCGTAGTGCATGTCGGCCGCGACATCCTGGCCGGCGAATCATGGCACGGCGGTCCACTGGTGCTCTCTATCGCAGACGTGGAAGCCAGCGGCCAGCTCGATGGCTTCAACGTCGTGATCCACGAGTTTGCCCACAAACTCGACATGCTCAACGGCGACGCCAATGGCTTCCCGCCACTGCATCGAGGAATGAACGCTGCCGACTGGGCGCGCGATTTCAGCGCCGCCTACGAAGATCTGTGCGGGCAGGTCGACGCCGGCGAGGATACGCTTGTCGATCCTTACGCCAGCACCAGCCCGGCCGAATTCTTTGCTGTCGCCACGGAAATGTTCTTCGAAGTCCCCGACCTGCTCATCGACACCTATCCGGCTGTCTATGCCCATCTGCAACAGTTCTACCGCCAGGATCCCCTGGCCAGGCTGGGCCGGCCCACATGAAACCGCTGGCCGTCGCAGCCCGCAGCCAGGACATTGCGCCTTTCCATGTGATGGACATCCTCGCGCGCGCAAAAGCCCTGGAAGCCCTGGGCCGCGACATCATCCATCTCGAAATCGGCGAGCCCGATTTCGCCACCCCTGCGCCCATCGTCAAAGCCGGTATCCGGGCGCTTGCCGCCGGCCAAACCCACTACACCAGTGCGCTGGGTCTGCCGCAACTGCGCGAAGCCATCGCGGGTTTTTATGCGTCGCGCTGGCATGTTGCAGTCGATCCCGGTCGCATCGTCGTCACGCCCGGCGCGTCTGGCGCGCTCTTTCTGGCGCTCGGCCTGCTCGCCGGCCCGGGCGACGAAGTGCTGATGGCCGACCCCGGCTATCCCTGCAACCGCCACTTCACCCGCTTCTGCGAAGCGCGCGCAGTTTCGGTACCGGTGGATGCGCACAGCGGCTTCCAGCTATCGCTCGACCTGATCGAACGCCACGCCACTGCCGCCACCCGGGCCGTGCTGATCGCCAGCCCGTCCAATCCAACCGGCACCACGCTGCCTTTCGCAGAACTGGCTCGCATCCGCGACTGGTGCGCCGATCGCCGCATTGCACTCGTCGTCGACGAAATCTATCTCGCGTTGACCTACGACAGCCCTGAACAGAGCGCCTCACGCTGGGACGACGTGTTCGTCATCAACAGCTTCTCAAAATATTTCCTGATGACCGGCTGGCGGCTTGGGTGGCTCGCCGCGCCGGCATGGGCCATGCCTGCGCTAGAGCGATTGGCTCAGAACCTCTTTCTTGCGGCGCCCACGCCGGCGCAACATGCCGCACTTGCGGCCTTTCTGCCCGAGACTCTCGACTGGCTGGAAGCGCGAAAAACGGAATTGCGGCAGCGTCGAGATTTTTTCCTGCCCGCCCTGCGGACACTCGGTTTTGTCATACCGGCCGCCCCCCAGGGAGCGTTCTATCTCTATGCGGATTGCAGCGCTCTCATCGATGACAGCCACCGCCTTGCCCGCCTTTTGCTGGAGGAAGCCAACGTAGCCGCCACTCCCGGGCTCGATTTCGGCCGCCACGGCGCCGCCCGCCATTTGCGTTTTGCCTATACCCAGCCATTGCACCGTCTGTCCGAAGCAGCTGCGCGTCTGAAACGTTTCTTGCAGGCGTAAAAAAACCGGCCCGAAGGCCGGCTTTCAGCTGAGCCAAGATTACTTGGCAGCGTCGGCGGGCGCGGCAGCGTCGGCGGGCGCGGCAGCATCAGCGGGCGCAGCAGCGTCAGCGGGCGCAGCAGCGTCAGCGGGCGCAGCCTCCATCGGAGCAGCAGCTTCCGGAGCCGGAGCTTCAGCGGCAGGAGTTTCGGCAGGCGCAGCAGCTTCTTCTTTTTTGCCGCAAGCGGTCATGGCAACTGCCAGCAGAGCAGCCAGGAGGACAGAATATTTCATTTGATTTCCCTTTACTTACGATTAATAACCCACACCATAGATCGGTCCGGGACTTGTGATCCAGCCGACGCGCGGAATTCTAGCAAATCGGGAAAAGAAAACCACAATCTATTAAATTTCTTCAATTGCCGGCACGGCGCGTTGCCTTATCGCAACAAACGCTACCGGATTTGATTGTTTTGGAGTTTGTCCTGAAGAAACTTCACCACGTCGGCATTGAACACGCCATGGGTCAGCGCCTGCGCGAAAACTTCACGCGCCTCGGCAATCCGGCCATTTGCTTCGAGCGACAAACCCAGACCCAGCAACCAGCCCCCCTGTCCTGGTTCAAGGCTCAAAGCCTGCTGATAAGCCGCAATTGCCCGATCATGTTGATTTAACCTGGCATAGAGCGCGCCGCGTAAAGCATGATCGGCCGGACGCAGCCCATCGCCGCCCCGCTCCAGCCAGACCAGCGCCTCGGCATCACGGTTACTGTCTGCCAGCAGACGCCCGGCTGCCACCGCGACCCCGGGCGACCTGGCGTGCGTGTAGCTTGTTTCAAGCACCCGATACGCGGCTTCGTTTTCGCCAGCGTCTCGCGACAATGCAGCCAGTGCAATAGCCGCATCCGCAAACGCCGGTTTACGCTGCAATGCAAGTCGATAGCGCGCCTTCGCAAGTTCGCCGTCACCCGCCCGTCGGGCCTGCTCGGCATGGGCGAACAATTGGCGGGCTTCGGTTTCCGCATCGGGCTCTACCGCCGTTTTGATTTCAGGTGAAACCTGCGCTGCAATTGAGTTGACGGGCATGGGTACAACCAGTGCCGCCTGCGGAACTGCGCTTGCAGCCGGTTCTGTCTGTCCGTGAGACGGTGTGCTGCGCTTGCCGACGGGCGCGGGCAATTTGCCATCTGCAATACGGCGCTCTTCTGCAGGCGGCGCGGGCAAATCTGCCCTGGCATCGTCTCCGGCATGGTTCATGGATGCGACGACTGCCTGTGCTGGCTCGTGGCCCCGCCAGGCCAGCGCGCCCACAAGAACCAGGACGAGGACGGCCATGGCAATTGCCCCGGGATAAAAAAACTTCGGGCGGACGCGAAACTGACGACGCGACGGGGCAAAAGCCGCATGCATGTGTTCGGCTCCAGATTTTCGCGCATCGAGCTCGCGCAACATTTGATTGATGACACTCATTGCATTCCCCGTCAGCCCTGGCCTGTATAACGACTCGCCAGCATCAGCACGCCAGCTAGCGCTATTGCGCCAGACAGCCACCAAATTGTTTTGGTCAAGCCGGAACCTCGAACCGCCAGCGTGTCCCTGGCCGCTGTTTGCACCTCCTGCATACCCACACGACGCCGGCCCTGACCGGATGCGAGCATCATCGATTTGGTCGCCAGTACGTTGATCAATCGTGGCAGTCCCCTGGAAGCGCGCCATAGTAAAAGTCGCGCCCCAAGGGAGAATATTTCGCCTGTCGCACCCGCCACACGCAAACGATGGCGCAGGTACGCCGCCACCTCACGCAGGGCAAGCGGTCGCAAGGCCGCATGGAAACTCACCCGCGTGAGAATCTGCCGGCTGCGTTTCTGGCGCAGCTTTTCCATCAGCTCGGTTTGACCGAAAAGCACCACTTGCAACAGTTTGCGCTTCTCGGTTTCAAGGTTGGTCAGCAAACGCACGGCTTCGAGCGTTTCGACTGGCATGGCCTGCGCATCGTCGATCAAGACCACGGCTTGGCGATCCTGCCGTGCAAGCTCGATGAAATACCCTTGCAAACGATGTAATAGCGCCTCGCCGCCGCCCGCGTCCGACAGGCCGAATTCAAGCGCGATAGCCGCGTAAAGCCCACGGGGGTCGAGATTGGGGCTAGGGATGAATGCGGCTTGCCACACATCGGGCAGGGCAGCGAGCAGCCGGCGCAGCAGCAGGGTTTTGCCACTGCCGACCTCGCCCTCGACGACGAGGAACCCCTCGCCCCCCGCCAGCGCGTAGAGCAGGGTTTCGTAAGCATCGGCGTGAAGCCGGGAGGGGAAAAAGTATGTGGTATCGGGGGTGAGGCCAAACGGCGGTTCCGTCAGCCCAAAATGCCTCCACCACACCGTCATGGCCGGAAACGGGGCTCCGGCAGGGCGTAGTCGCGAAAGCGGCGCTGTGTGGCCTCCCTGTCGCGTGCCCAGTCCTCATCTTCATGAATCAGCGTGGTCTTGATGAGTACGACCAGCTCGCGCTTGCGATTGCTCTGGCTGGTATTGCCAAACAGCTCGCCCAATATGGGAATCTCGCCCAGAAGCGGCAGGCGATTTTTCCTGTCGTCGAAGGTCTGACTCATCAACCCCCCGATAGCGACGATCTGGCCGTCCTTCAGGCGTACCACGCTATCGGTTTCGGAGATGCTGCTGGAGGCGAGCGGCAAGGTGAGTTCGCCAAACTGGGATCCCAGATTGATCACTTTCTTGTTTTCGACCACGTTGCTGACGGAGGGGCGGACATGCAGGGTGATATTGTTGCGATCGTCGATCTGCGGCGTGACATCGAGCGCGATGCCAGAAAAGAAGGGCTGCACAGTCACGGTGGGCGGCGTGGGCGCCACACCAAGCGCGCCGGGCGTGCCGCCGGTCATTTCGGTGACGAAAAAGTCGTCGGTTCCCACACGCAACACGGCCTTCTGGTTGTTGGTGGTGGCAATACGCGGACTCGACAGCACGTGTACCGAGCCCTGACTCTTGATGAGATTGATGACCGCGGCGAAATCGCCGTCGTTGAACGCAAGACTGAACAGGCCGTTGGCGGGGGTGAGCGCGCCAGGGATGTTGCCGCCCAAGGCATCTCCGACCGATCCGGTCACACTTTTATTGAGGCCGAAGTTACCCAGCGCCGCCCCCTGCGAGAACTGCGGACCGGTGAGTTTGGCCCAGTTGACGCCCGACTGGTAGCCGTCGTTCAGCTGTACTTCCAGAATCTTGGCCTCCAGCATCACTTGCCGGCCAGCGACGAGCTCGGTGGTGCGCAGGAATTTTTCCACCAGATGCAGGCTGGACGGCGCAGCCTTGACGATGATGACGCCTGACTGCGGGCTGACCACGACACTGCCATTGTCGCCAACGATGGCTTTCAGCGAAGCCGTGACTTCTTCCCAGAATTTCGAATCGGTCGTGGTTTGTACGCTACTGGTCTCGAGCGATTTCGAAGCGCTGGCGGCGCCGCTCGCCGTGGTGCCGCCGGCGCTGGCCCCCGAGAGGCTGACGGAGCCGGACACCACGCGCATGTCCGACATGCCCTTGCGTTGCATGGCAAGCGCATTCAACTGATAGATGCGGGTTTGCGCCGCCGGCGAAGGCACAATGATGCGTCGTCCCTGCACTTCGTAGTCGTAACCGTAGAGCGCGCGGATGGCTTCCATGGCTTCGGGCACGGTCACGTCCTTGAGATTGAGCGTGAGCGTGCCGGCCACATCCGGATGCACCAGCATGCTGTAGGGCGTGCCGGTGACCATGCCCATGAATACCTCGCTGGCCTTGGCGTTGTTCACGCTGAGGCTGAAACGCGGTTCCGGCAACGGTTTTGCGGCGGGGGGCGCAACGCGCACCGCATCCATCACAGCCTGCTGCACCGCCGGCGGCGGCGCGACCGTGGCGGCGGGAGGCGCAACAGGGGTTTCCAGGGCGGCATCGATGGCCTGCTTGCCACTCTGGCCGAACGGGGTGGCGCAGCCAGACACGACGAGACAGGCGAGCACGAGGGTTGGCTTGAGTTTCATTCTGGATGCCTCCGCATACATCAGTGTTTGTTTTTCGAAGGGCGGATACGCACTGCCGGATCGAGCAGGTAAACCTTGCGGCGTCCGGCAGGCCCCGCGATCACAATGCCGTCTTCCCGGATGGCGACGACGCGGCCACCTTCCACGGTTTCGCCCAGGCGCACCGTGGTGCCCCCGTACCAGGCAACCGACTGTTTGCCGTTGACGCGCACCCAGGCAAGCTCGGCCCGGGGCTGCGCGCCACCTTTGCCTGCCTGCGAGCCGGGCGGCGCAGTCGGATCGATCGCCGCAATCGCTTGGCCAGTCAGGAGCAGGCCGGCCAGCACCCATGCGGATTTCAAAGTCGCGCCCACGTTGTCTCCCTGCTCAGGGTGTTGAGCTTGACGGTGAGCACCAGGTGCGGATGCCGGCTTGCGTCGATTTGCACGGATTCCCATTGCAGCGTCCACGGCATGCGCTCCAGGCGAGCCAGATAATCGACAAAGTCCGCGTATCCGCCTGCCACGCGCAGGGTGATGCCATGTTTGTAGAATTTCCCTTCCGGGGCGGCTGTTTTTTCCGGAGCGCTTGCCGGCTCTGGTGCGTCGACCGGCGGGGGCACCGCCGGTTGTGCCGGGCTGGTATCCACACTCAGCAAGGTGAGGCCCGCATGTGCGGTCAGCATCGACTTCATCACCGCGAACATCTGCTCGGGCGGAATCAGGCCGCCTTCGCGTTGTTTGACGGTCTGCTCGATCTGGGCGGCAGCCTGGCGCAGCCGCTGGAGTTCGCGATCCCTGGCCTCCTGGCCGCCCTGTTCGCTCGCTGCGACTTGTTCGCGCAAAGCGGAAATTTCCTGCTGCAGCGCCGTTATGGTCTGCAGACTGGTTTCCTGTTGCTTGAGCGCGGGTTCGATCAGGCCGATGAATATCAAGCTGAAAACCACGCCGGACGCGGCCACGAATACCAGAATGCGTTCGCGAAAACTCAATGCATCGATGCGCATGGCCCAGAATTGCCAGCGCTGCTTAAGCGCATTCATCGCTCCGTCTCCACGATTGGATTGATGCGGAAGGCGATACCGGGAACCGGCGCGGCATCCGCTTCCGGTGGTTCGGGCGGCAACACACTGAAGCCGTTGAGGGTCAGGGACCGGAGTTCTGGCTGCCGCGACAGTACGGCGACATAGTCGGGGATGCGCGCCACATCGAGGGCTCGTCCTTCGAGCTGGAAGCCCGTCTGGTCAAACCCGATTCTGGTGAGCCACACCCCGGGCACGCCTCTTTCCGCCAGCGCCCGCAGCTTGGGCGAGAATCCGCCCGCATCGGCTGATGCGCCGAGCGCCGTCTGCAGCGACTGCAAATCAGCCAGACGCACCTTGGCCTCTGCAATGGTCTGGGCGCGTTTATCCGCGGGGGTCAGCCCGCCCTCGCCTGGCTGATCGATGGCGTCGAGCCGGGCCTGCAACTCATCGCGCATGGCCTGAGTTTCGTCCAGCTGGGACCGAACATCCTGCGCACCCGATAGCGCCCAGAGGTACAGCAGCACACCCAGCCCCAACACGCCCAGCAGCATCCATGCAATGGTGCGGCTCGAAAACGCCACCTGCGGCGTCAGCAGTTGCGGATTAAGCAGGTTGATCTGTTGCAGGCTCACAGCGCTTTTTCCTCGCGCCGCAATGCGCCGCCCAAGGCAAACCAGCACGCCGCAAGCGTGGACGGATCGGGCAAGTCGCCATCGAATACGCCATCGAGATCGGCGGCTTCCAATGGTAAGTAGAGCTGCTCGCGCAAGTAATCCGCCAGACCCGGCACGGCGGCAGGCAATGCCAACACGATTTTGTCGAGCCGCCAGTCGCCATGCTGGCGTTCGATGTGGTCAAGACTGCGTTGCAGCTCCAGTGCCAGACGGTCGAAGGCCGGTCGCATGCGTTCCTGATCCAAGCCGGCCAGCGCCTGCCCACTGAATTCGATCCGTCGGTAAAAGCACAGAGCACCGTTTCGGGTAAGCGTCAGCAGACCGCCCTGCGGCGTAAACGACAGCAGTGCCAGCACCCGGTCGGGCGTTTCAAGCAGGGCCGCGATATTGCGCTGCGCAAGTTCGGGGATATCGATAGCGGTAAGTTTGAGCCGGGTTCTTTCGGCCAGTTCGATGTGGCGCTTGAGCACCCGGTTGTGCGCCACGACAGCAAGCAGCTTGCCTCCCGTGTCGGCCTGTCCGGTGTCGAGACGGATCACGTCCACCGTGGCGTCGTCCACCGGAAAATCGATCAGGTCTTTGATGCGCCAACGCACCGCCATTTTCATTTCCTGTGGCGGCACCGGCGGCGCGTCGATAGGCAAAATCTGATAATCGCCCGGTGCCAGCACCAGACTCGCAGGCAACGGCGCATTGCCAAAGCGCGACCAGGATTTTTCAGACGCCGCCTCCCCCGCGCGAAAAACACAGGCGGCCAGCATGGGACGACCGTTGCGCCAGATCAGCTCGGCATGGGACAAATCATCCGCGCTGGCATGAATTGCCAGCAAGCCTGTCTGCGTTTTGGGTTTGAGCCAAGGGAACAAGCGGGTGATCATGGGCATGAAGGTCGGGCGAGTATAGCAAGCCAGCCTGAGATCAAGGGATTCACGGAAAATCCGCGATCTTGACGCGTTCAACGTAGTCGGGGCTGGCTGGTGCGCCGATCCAGGCGCGGGCGGTGATACGGTGCGGCGGCCCGCCCGGCGTGCAACTGACCGCCACGGCGACCCCGGCCAGAGTAGTACCCGCAGGCGGCGTGAACGGGGTATTCGCGGGTACGCACACGCCCTGCTGCAATACCCGGTACGCCCCCCACTCCAGCCCGGCTTGTGCCGCCAGGTCGACCCGCGTGGCGGCGAACTCCAATTGCTGGGTGGCGCTTTGCCCGCCGGTCATCGTCGCCACGAAACCGGCCATGGCCGCCAGCGCCACGATCAGCACAATGGCGGCGACCAGGGCAAATCCCTGCTGCCGGCGGCACGATGCGGTGCGGTTCATGGTCAGGGTTCCACGCGTATTGTATGGGCAAGGTTAAGGCGGTTGCCCTGGTTGTCGAAACCGAGCAACAGCGATACCAGTCCGGCCTGGCCACCGCTGGCGGCAAACAGCCGGGGCATGGGACAGGCAGAGATGTTGTCCGCCAGCAGAATGCCGTTGCGCCGCAAGCTGCGCCCCACGGTATCGCAGCGATATACGATCTGCGATACCGGCAGCAGCGCCGGTGCGGGCGGCCGCATGAGAAATCTCAGCTGATAGCCACCCGCCGCAGGCGTCGCGAAGATGCTGCCGGGCACGGCGCGCGATACGTCCTGCGTCAGCTTCGCCATTGCCAGCGTGCCG
>JAIWOL010000004.1 GCA_020216925.1 Thiobacillus sp.
GCATCGGCCAGATCGGCACGTCGTCCGGTATCGAAATAGCTCGCGATCGGCCCACGCAGGAACACGGCAGCCGCCGCGCCGAGGATGCCCAGCACGGTGATCGCCACGATCATTTCGATCAGCGAAAAACCGCGCTGACGCAAATTGCCGGGGTGACGCTTCACGGGGCATCTCCGTAGCAGAAGCGCACGCTGTCGAGCCTCACCTCGGACCCGGTCGGCGGCGTGGCACGCACCGTCACGATCATTGCGTTGCCGCCGCCCACGCCGGCCACCGTGGCGGTGCCGTTCACTCCCACACGCACCCGGTAGCCGGGCAGGCTGGCCGCCAGTGTGGTGCCGTCCAGAAACGCGATGCCCCCCGCAAGATTTGAATCGAACTCGTCGTAATCGTTGACGTTGTTGAAGGGGGTGGCGCGCGTTTCGCCAACCTCCGGGCCACCCGAACTGCTCGGGTCGGACGGGGTGGCGGTGCCACAATACGGGGTGCGCGCGAGGATTTCCTGCATCATTCCGGCAGCAATTGCATGGGCCTGTTTTTCCGGCAGCAGATTGGCCGAAGCGCGGGTGAGATTACCGAACACGCCCAGAATGGCCGTGGCGGCCACGCCAACGATCACGATGAACACCAGCAGTTCGACCAGCGTAAGGCCGCGCTGGCCGGCTTTGCCTTGCGCATCGTCAATGCACATAGCCGGTCTCCGCTTCCACCGTAACCGGCGCGCTGCCGCCCACGGTGAGGCTCACGGCGGCATTCGGCACGGGCCGCCCCTGCGGGTCAAAACTGAAATTGGCTTGTGACGACACCAGGCCAATGCCGGCGGGCAAGGTGACCGTGTAGGTCGCCACGGCAGGCGGCGTGGGCGGTGGGTTGCCACCCACGCGGACGACATCCCGAGTGCACGTGCTGCCGGCTGCGGGCGGGTCTTCGAATCGCAGTGCCAGCCCGGTCGGGTTGGTCGTGACGCACACCTCGCGATTTTTGGCCATGGCCAGTTTCTGGGCGTAACGCAGGGCCGCGCGGATTTCTGCCGCGCCGCCATGCGTCTGGAAGGCCGAGCGGTCGACCATGCGTGGTGCCGCCACCGCCGCGATGACGCCGACGACGATCAGCACCAGCACCAGTTCCACCATGGTAAAACCGCGGCAGACGCCGCAGTTCCCGAGGCGCATCTCCCGCCCCCGGAATCAACAGCCGGTTGTCACAACCGCACTGATGACCGGCGCGGCGTTCGGCGCGGCGTTGGTGTAGGTGAACGAGCAGTTGTTCGGATTGGTGCCGCCCAGCACGCGGATATTGGCCGGATTGCCCACCGTGGCCTGGTAGCCTTCGGGCACCAGCTGCGCCACTGCGGTGATCCATTGCGAGGTGAGACCGGCCGCATTGAGGATGCCGTTGATGTTGTTGGCGGCGGGATAAAAATTGACCATCTGCACGCGGCCATTTTCGGTACACACCGTGCCATTGGCGGCGTTGTTCGCCGTACCGGGGTTGCCCGCACCGGCGCAGGCCGCAGTGTCTGGAACGCCGCCTCTGGCCAGCGCCGCCCCGTGCACCATCGCAGCGGCAGCCTGCACCGCGCCGCGCGCGGCATTGAGCTTGGCGATACGCGCGTCGCGCTGGAGATTGGTAAAACGCGGCAGGGCAACGGCGGCAAGAATGCCGAGAATCACGATGACGACGATGAGCTCGATCATGGTGAAGCCGCGCATGTTGCGGCGGCGCGATTCAAAACTGGATTTCATGGCAAGTCTCCGTCTGGTTGATGATTGCATCCCTTGCAGGAATGCGACATTTAACGTCGAATCCGGCGCGGACTTTAGGCTTGCCGGCCTGAAAAAAGTGGAGCTGGCACAAAAAATGTTTGCGCTGTCATGCCCCGGGCGCGCTGCACTCAGTGGCCAAAGGTCTTCGACCCCATATCCCAGATCGGCAGGAACACGCCCAGCGCCAGCACCAGCACCATGGCGCCGAGCGCGGTGATGAGAATCGGCTCGATCTGCTGCGACAGGGTGGAAATCTCGTATTCGACTTCCTGCTCGTACATGACGGCAATTTCCTGCAACAGGTTATCGATCTCGCCGGTTTCCTCACCCACCGCCAGCATTTGCAGCACCACGGGGGTGAACACGCCGGCCAGGGTAGCGGTGCGCAGCAGCGACTCGCCGCGCTCGACGCCTTCGCGCATGCGCGTGATCTTGTCGGCGTAGTAACGGTTATCGGCCACGGCGGACACGACGGTGAGCACTTGCAGGATGGGCACGCCGGAGCGCGAGGCGAGCGCGAAGCTGCGGGCAAAACGGGCGAGCGCGGACTTGCGCAGTATCTTGCCAACGACGGGAAGGCGCAGTTTGAAACGGTCCCAGGCGTAGCGCCCGTTTTCGCTGTTGATCCACGCCCGGAAAGCCAGCAGGGCTACGCCGGCACCACCGATCAGGAAATGGATGTTGTCTCGGGTGAAGTTCGAGGTGGCAATGAGGATTTGCGTCATCAGCGGCAGTTCGGCATTCATGCCAGAGTAAACCTTGGCAAACGCCGGGATGACGAAGAGGTTGATGACGCCCATGGCCACCACCAGCGCAATGATGACGAAAAGGGGATAACGGATCGCGCCCTTGACCATTTCGCGTGCGCGGCGCTCGAAATCGAGATGCACGGCGAGCCGGTCGAGGACTTCGTCGAGGCGGCCGGTCATCTCGCCAACGCGGATCATGGCGAGGTAGAAACTGTCGAAGACTTTCGGGTGGCGCGCCAGACACACCGACAGCTCGCGCCCCTGCCCCAGGCCGTCGTTGATATCGGCGAGCACACGGGCGAAGCCGGTGTTGACGCTGGATTCTCGCAGGCTGGCCAACGCGCGCAGAATGGGCACGCCAGCGCGCAGCATGGTGTGGAGCTGGCGCGAGAATAATTGTAGTTCCACCAGCCCGATGGGCTGCGCACGGGTGCGGCCCAGCACGTCGCCCAAGCTGAATTCAACCTGCTCGGGCAAGGCACGGATGTCGATCGGGATCAGCCCGGCGGCAAGGAGATGATCCGCAACCTCGGCCGACGTGCCCCCTTCAAAACGGCCTTTTTGCAACTCGCCCTTGGCGTCGCGCGCCTGATAAAGATACAGCGGCATCAGTCGTCGGCCTGGTTGCTGATTTTTACGGCTTCGGCAAGCGTGGTTTTGCCGGCACGCGCCAGCGCCAGCGCGTTGTGCGCCAAGGTTTTCCCTGCCATGGCGCGGCGCGCCGCCTCCAGAAATTCGCGCGGATCGGCGTGGTTGGCGGCACGAGCGAGATCGGGCGTCATTTCCAGCATTTCGTATACCGCCATCCGCCCCCGGTAACCGGTGTGATTACAGTGCGGGCAACCTGCGCCTTCGCTGAAGCCGCTGAAATCGGACTCCCCGAGGCTTTCCATCCAGCCTGTCTCGGTCGCCACGGGGATGTGCGGACGCGGGCAGTGCCAGCAGATCTGTCGCACCAGGCGCTGCGCGATCACGGCCTGCAATGCTGTTGCCACCATGAAACGCGGCGCGCCCATGTCGATCAGCCGCACCGGCGTGCTGGCGGCGTCATTGGTGTGCAGGGTGGAAAACACCAGATGGCCGGTGAGTGCGGCCCTGAGGCCGATCTGCGCGGTCTCGGCGTCGCGCATTTCGCCAACCAGCACCACGTCCGGGTCCTGACGCAGGATGGAACGCAATGCGCGCGAAAAGCTCATGTCGATCTTGTCGTTGACCTGCACCTGCATTACGCCGGGCAGGCGGTACTCGACCGGGTCTTCCACCGTGATGAGCTTGCGGTCCACGCTGTTCAAGGTGGCGAGCGAAGCGTACAGGGTGGTGGTCTTGCCGCTGCCGGTGGGGCCGGTGACCAGCACCAGACCATTCGGGCGCGCGACGATTTCGCGGTAACGCGCCAGCATGGCGTCGGGCATGCCAATCTTTGCCAGATCGAGCAGGCCGCCGTCGGTGACGAGCAGGCGCATCACGATCGATTCGCCGTACTGCGTCGGTAGCGTAGACAGGCGCACGTCGAGCGGACGGCCTTTGAGGGTGATCTGAAAACGCCCGTCCTGCGGCAGGCGCTTTTCGGAAATATCCAGTCCGGACATGATCTTGAGGCGCATCGACAAGGCCTGCGCCACCGTCGGTTCAGCCTCGGTCTGGCTGTGCAGCACGCCGTCGATGCGGAAACGGATGACGAGTCTCTTTTCCTGCGGCTCGATGTGGATGTCGGACGCGCGTACCTGCAAGGCATCTTCGAACACCGACTGGATCAGGCGCACCACTGGCGCGTCGGGCGAACCTGCCTCTGCCGCCAGCGCATCGAGCACCGATTCCTCGCCCACCTTCAGCGACTGTTCCAGTTCGCGGGCAAAGCCGCTGATTTCCTCGGTGTGGCGATAGTGGTGATCGTAGGCGCCGAGCAGATCGCTCTCGGTGACGACGGCTATGTGAATCTCCTGCTGGGTGAGGCGCGCGAGCTCGTCATAGGCAAACAGGTCGCCGGGATCGGCCATGCCGACCAGCAAGCCCTGCGGCAGGACCTTGATCGGCATGACGCGCAGCCGCCGCGCCTGGCTCTCGGACAGCAGTTTCAGCGCGGCGGGATCGACCGGCGATATCTTGAGATCGATAAAGGGTAGCCCGAGCTGATGTGACAACGCCCTGGCGATGGCTTCTTCCGTAACAAGCTGCGAATCGACCAGCACGCGCCCCAGCCGGCGGCCGCTGCGCTTTTGCTCCGCCAGGGCAGCATCGAGAACGGCGGCGGAGATCAGACCTTCTTTTACCAGAATATCGCCAAGGCGGATTTTCTCGGGGCGAGCCATGTGGTGTCAGACGACGGTTGGGGTAACACTGCCTTAACGGCACTTCGGGTCGATAAATTCACCCGGCTGCGAACCCGGGCGCAATTTTCCCTGGTAGACAAAGCCGGCGCCGTAGCGGCGGCTGCCGTCTGGCGTGGTGAAAAGCTCGCTTTCGCTCCATACCCAGACGTGGCCGTCGCGTGTATCGAGTATGAAAGCGCGGCCTGCGCCCTTGCCCCCTTCTGTCCCCGACAGGGGCAGGGCCTGGTAACGGCTATTGTCGTCCGCACGCGACAGACCCGGCAGTACCAGCAAAGCAGACAGCAGCAGCATTTGAATTCGCATTACGCCTCCCTATCTTTACTTGAACAATGCAGCAACGGCCGCCGCATCCAGCACGTATTCGTGGTTGCAGATGTCGTCGTGCACCCGGATTTCCCCGTGCTCGGCCAGGATCGATTGGCATTCCGCCAGCCCTACATTTTTCAGCATGGCGTAAATCTTGGCCGGATCGTAGGGGCAGGAATAGCTTACCGGGCGCGGGTCGTAGACACGCACGTCTTCTTCTGGAAATAGGCGCTCGATCAGCTTGATGGCGCCGAGCGTGAGCAGTTCTTCGTCCTTTACCGTGTCGGCCAGCACTTGTACGCGGGTCCAGCCGTCGGCGTCGCGCGCAGCGGCACCGGGTAGCGCCTGCAGAAACAGGCCGGCGGCAGCATCCGCTCCGGCGGCAAGCCACAGCCGTGTTGGCAGCTGTTCCGATTGCGCGAGATAATGCTCGAACGCCTCGGCCAGCGATCCGCCGGCAATGGGGACATGGCTCTGGTAGGGCTGGCGGGTATCGGCGGTTTCGAGCGTGAGCGTGAGCGCGCCTTCACCCAGCAGGTCGGGCAGTTTTCCGGGGGCTATTGCCGGCGTTGTGCGTGCCATTCCCCGCAGGCGCAGTTGTGCGTCGCAATCCATCACCAGCAGGGAAACGCCGCCGCTGCCGCGCATCTGGAAGGTGAGGCGACCGGGTTGCTTGAGATTGGCTGCGATCAGGGTGGTCACCGCCGCCATCTGGCCGAGGAGATCACGCGCCGGTCCGGGATAGTTCCGCCCTGCAGTCATTTCCTGCCAGGCGCCCCCCAGCTGCACCCAGGCTCCCCGGATGTCGAGCGCTTCGAAGAGGAAACTGCGCACGCGATCGGGCAATGTTGCCGGCGTATTCAATTGAGTTGCACCCGTTCGCCCCAGGGCACCTGGCCTTTGCCCTTTACCAGCCAGATGACCGGATAGCCGGGCTGAACTCGGGGAAAACCGCCTTGGGCGTCGGTGAAATACACCAGCAGATCGGGGCTGCGGTTTTCCCTTTCAACCCATTCGAACACCGGGCGGAAATCGGTGCCGCCGCCGCCGTCGAGTTGGGATGGCAGCTGCATGGTGTCCCAGGGCGCGTACTCCCAGGGCGCGTTCACATCAATCCGGTTATCGCAGGCCAGCAGGGTGACGTGGGCACGCACCTGGCCTTTGAGAGCGTCGAGCTCGGTGACGAATTCGCGCAGTTCCTCGTCCGAGATCGAGCCGCTGGTGTCGATGGCGGCAATGACCTCCAGGCCCTCGCTCGACAGGCGCGGCAGCAGAGCATCGCCTTCCCGTCGGGAGGGGCGTCGCCAGGAGTAGTCATCACGCTGGTTGACTGCAAAAAAACGCGCCAGCAACGCGCGCCAGGGCAGGCAGGGCGCGAGCAGATCATCGACCCAGCGCAGCATGGACTGCGACAGTTTGCCGGCCTGACGCGCGGCCTGCGCGGCGGCGGCCAGACGGTTCTTCCACTGTTCGGCCAGTTCTTCGCGTTCGCTCGGGGTCAGCGGATCGGGGCGCGCGGCGGCGCTGCCGGCGCCGCCCTCGCGATCCTGCGGGTCGGTCTCGCCCGTCTGGCCTGCGTCGCCGGCATCGCCCTTTTCCGGATCTTCAGGATGCTGGTTCGGCTCCGAACTCGATCCGGTCTGACTGCCGTCGTCGAAGAGATGCTCGTCGAAGGACTCCTCCGGCGTGTCGTCTGGAATCAGCGGGTAGATTTCCTCCGCCGACAGCGTCATGTAGTTCTGGTCGGCCAGGATGCCGTGGAGCGGCGGTTTCATGCCGTCCTCGATCAGCACCAGGTTCACCGCGTGCTCGCAGGCCACGTCCCAGCGGCGCTTGATGCGGCCGTTGCGGCGATGATCGTGGCCCATCGCGCAGTGCATCGCCTCGTGCGCCAGCACGAACTGGGTCTGCGCGAGATTGAGGTTGTCGATGTAGCCCGGGTTGAAGTAAAACGCGCGGGCGTCGGTGGCCGTGGTCTTGCACCAGTCGGGCGCGGGTTTCAGCGGCAGATGCATGACCAGCGACCCGAGGAAGGGCCGCTCCATGATCAGCCGCGTGCGGGCAGCTGCAAGCTTGGTGAGGATGGGCGCGAGCGCGGCGTCGTCTGCGTCGCTCATGGGCTCAATGCTCGTACAGCACCAGGTCTGCAATGCTGTTCGCCCACTCGGCGAATGCCGGCACGGCGAACAGCGGACGCCCCACCGCCCGATGCAGATCGGACACCAGCATCACGCCGAGTTCGCGCTGCGGAAAACGGTGGGCATAACGCAGGATGTTGCCGTAGATGGTCGCCGCGTCGCCGCTGTCGGCCGCCTGCACGGCCTTGCGCACCAGCGCGGCGGCCACCCCGTATTGCAGATCGACGCCCTGCGGCACCTCGGCATCCTGGCCTGCAATGATCGCGTCGATGTCTGGCATCTGGCTCATGTTCTCGACGAAAGTGCGCAGTTCGAGGCCGGCAGACTGACCGACACAGGCCACCAGCGCGTCCGCGAGCAGCGCGGTCTTGTCGAATTTTTGCAGTGCGCGATGCGCGAACTCCCACGAACGCGGGCTGGGAAAGGCAATCGGGGTATGCGCCGGGTCAAAGCTGAACAGCAGGTCTGGACGGAAGCGGAGGAAGGCGATCACGCGCGGGTCGATGTCCTCGCCGTAGGCCCAGCTCACCCAGTCATCGAGAAACACTTCGACTTCATAGTGCGTAAAGCGGTTGGCCAGTGGCGCCGGCATGGCGTAGGTCACGCCGCGGTCGCCCTGGCGGTTGCCGGCGGCAAAGATCACCCAGCCTTCCGGCACTTCGTATTCGCCCAGGCGGCGGTCGAGAATGAGCTGATAAGCCGCCGCCGATACCGTCGGCGGGGCGGAAGTGATTTCGTCCAGAAACAGGATGCCGGCAGGGCCATGACGCGTGGCGTCGGGCAGCACCGACGGAATCGACCATTCCACCAGCGCGCCGCTCCTGAAAGGAATGCCGCGCAGGTCGGTCGGCTCCATCTGGGAGAGGCGGATATCGATCAGCGGCACGCCGTGCTGCTGCGCGATCTTGGCGACGATCTGCGACTTGCCGACCCCGGGCGGCCCCCAGAGCATGACCGGGGTATGGTGGCCGTCGACCGCGCTTTCGAATTCACGGTCGAGAATGGTTTCGATGTGGGAAGGACGCATGGCTTCGGTAACGACGATTGAATCAGCCCGATGATAATCGCAGGCATCGAGGCGGCCAAATCCAGCCTTGATCAGAGTGGGAGAATTTTGCTAACGTGGGCCACGACTCAGCGAGCTCACACTCATGAATTTTTGCAGCGAATGCGGCAGCGCTGTCCTGGTGCGCGTCCCGGATGGCGACCACATGCCGCGACATGTATGCCCGGCGTGCGGCACCATCCATTATCAGAATCCGAAGATGGTCGTGGGCTGCATCCCCGAATGGGAAGACAAGATTCTGCTCTGCCGCCGCGCGATCGAACCAAAATACGGGTTGTGGACGCTGCCCGCGGGTTTCATGGAAAACGGCGAAACCACGCTCGAAGGGGCCGTGCGGGAAACCTGGGAGGAGGCCGGTGCCCGCATCGAGCCGGGGGCGCTCTACACCCTTTTCAACCTGCCGCACATCAACCAGGTGTACCTGATGTTCCGCGCGCGGCTGCTCGACCTGGATTTCCAGCCGGGGATCGAATCGCTCGAAGCGAAACTGTTCGCAGAAGCCGACATTCCCTGGGACGAGATCGCTTTCCGTACTGTGCGCGCCACGCTCGAACAGTATTTCAGCGACCGTCGCACGGGCTCATTCGATTTCCATTTTGGCGATATCCGCACCCGGTAAGCGGGCCTGTCAGGCAGCGGCCGTGAACTGTTCGCGGTCAATGACCTCCATTGCCACCCTCAGCCAGCCCTCATGGTTTTCCTGCACCTCCCCCAGGTGCAGCCGATAGATCGCCTCCCTGTCCAGCAGCACCAGGCTGGCGCCGAGCCGATAATGCGAGCGGGGCAGCAACAGGTGGCTCATGCCCTGTGCTGGCTGGGGCAAAGGCAGAAAGATCGCCCAGGTTTTCTCCTGCTTCGTGTCTGGCGCGGGAAACTCCCGTAAAACCTGCACCCGCTTGGGGTTGCGGGACAGACGCTGGGTGCCGAGCAAAATCTGTCCCGCCTCGTCGCGATGCCAGCGGACCGCGAGCAATTGCCAGGCGTGCTCGCCCGGATTGCGGCTCACGGCCAGCAGCCTGCCGGGCGGCATGACGGCCGATGCGGGCAGCACGAATCCCATGCCTTCGGCACTTTCGTCACGCAGGGTCCAGAATTCGGGCATGGGCCGCGCCTCGCTGCTGCCAGGCATGGCCAATGCGGCAAGAATCCCGTCCATGCCGCTGACGACCCCCATCTCGCCAAAACGATGGGTTCGCGGCCCCATACGCGGGTTGCCGCCCCGCTCGATGAGGCTGGCCATCTGACGCGGCAAACTGCTGCGTTCGTTCTCCGACCTGTCCAGCGAATGCAGATGGGCAATCAACGGATGCAAATCCAGATAGCGCAACCGATGTCCCTGTGGCCAATTCTGCTTGTCGATGACCTGCGCGCCTTCTGCCAGCGACAAATCGACGACATGGGTGTGGGCCTGCCTGTCGGGCTGCGGGGCAGGAACCGGCAAGGGCGCGCAACTTTCCAGAATCCGGGCTATCGATTCGATGTCCTGCGCAGAATAGCCCAGCGGATGCACCAGCCCCATCAGGACGATGAGTGTGTATTGGCGCGTGCAGTCGGTCGAACGCCCGTTGAATCGAACGGCCTGCCGCGCGTGGTCGTCGCGTTCCAGCAGCCGGTAGAGTTTATGGACCCGCCGCCAGACCGGCGCCGCCGGCACCCGGCTCTGGTGAAAATCCCAGCGCATGGTCAGACCGGCATAATGCAATGCCCGAACACCCATTTCGGCGATGTGCGGCCGCAGTTCCTCGCTCGTCGGGCCCCGATATGCCTGTTTCAGCAGATTCAGCCAGGCATCCGCCAGCAGCGACCAGAAAATCCAGGATTCACGCCACAGAGCCTGGCGCGCCAACCTGAATGAAGACTGGTTGCGCAGGTACTGTTCGACGATCCGGCCTTGCAACGGCAAACCGGCGGCTTCGATAGCGAGCAGGATTTTCATGCGCGCAGGCGTCGAGGCAAGGTTTTCCGCGTTGAACCGTTCCAGACCCTCGACCAGGGCATGGTGCGTTTCGTAGTCAGAGTCCCTGGGCAGCGTTCGCAGCCACTTGTCGGTGGATTTATCGGTGGCAAACGGAGAGCCCGCCGGGGTTTTGCGACGCCGTGCGATGGTCGTCAACATGTCAAACAAGTCGGTCATGATGTGCCTTGCCGGTGCATTTACCCATGCCCTGCACCATTTATGCCAACTCGTTGATCCCGCTTTGCGCCCGTCTATCCCTATTTTTGATGGAGGTTTTCCGAGTGCCTGAACCGAGGGCGAAGTATTCACGATGAAAAGCCGACACTCGCTGTCAGCGCGCCGGCATTTTCGCACCGCGCAAGCGCCCGCCGGCCGGGACATCTTCCCGCCGAACACGACTCGGCCGTGTCTGCTGACAGCCCGGCATACTGGTCTGCATCTTGCTTATTAGAGTTTGCTTATATAAATTTCCCCGAGTTGTGTACGTCAAGTTGTGCAAATTCGTAATCAGGTAATTGGTTGATTCTGTTTGCGCTGTCGTTGTCGCGCAGGGCGCAGCCCAGAGCG
>JAIWOL010000175.1 GCA_020216925.1 Thiobacillus sp.
GGCAGCGGCGGCTGGTTTTGCGGCTGCCGCGGGCGGCTCGGCCGGTTTGTCCGCCGGCGCGGAAGCGGGCGCCACAGCGGGCGCGGCAGGGGCGGCGGCAACCGTGGGTTTGCCCGCTTTGGCGAGGTCGCTCACGCGCTGGTCGAGGTCTACGTAGAGGTCGTTCTGCCGCCTGCCCAGCGATTCCAGCTGGTGCGTCTGCATTTCGGCCTGGCCGCGCAGCCGGGAGAGTTCGGCCTTGAGCGTCTCGACTTCCTTCAGCAGACCCAGCAACTGCAGGTTTTGCTGGCTGATGCCTTCGATTTGCGTCAGCCGCGCATCGAAGGTTTCCAGTTTTTGCTGCAATGCCTGCACCTGCCGGGTGAGCTCGGCGGTGCCGCCACCCACCAGCTGGGCCAGGGCCGGGGGCGAAACACCCAGCACGCACGCCACCAGCAGGGGACGGAACGGGCGCATGGCGGGTTTACTCGTCGGCGTAGACCAGATCGACACGCCGGTTTTCGGCGTAGGCGGCTTCGTCGTTACCTTCGTTGCGCGGCTTTTCCTCGCCGAAACTCACCGCCTCGATCTGCACGTCGCTCACGCCGAGCAGGCCGAGCGCCTTGCGCACGGCTTCGGCACGCTTCTGCCCCAGAGCCAGGTTGTATTCGCGGCTGCCGCGCTCGTCGGTATTGCCCTGCAGGATGGCGCGCGCGCCCTTGTTGGCCAGCAGATAGCCGGCGTGGGCTTCGAGCATGCCGCGATATTCGTCCTTGACGACAAAGCTGTCGTAGTCGAAGTAGATGCTGCGTTTGCTCAACGGGCTGGCGGGGTTCTTGCGCTGATCGCCGGCAAAGCTGCCGCCGTCGAGCTGGCGGCCGTCCAGCGAGCTGGCGGAGACGCCGGTGGCTGCCAGTCCGGTGGTTTCGGTTGCCTCGGCGCCGGTTCTGCTGCCTGCGCCTGCCGCCTGCGCGCTGCCTGCATCCGGTTTGCCGCCGGTGCGATCCTCCACCGTGGCAAGCGGGCCACCCGTGGTCCCGCAGCCCGCCACGATGAGAGCCAGCAGCAGGGGAACGAATATCTTGGTCATGCTCGTCTCCTTGGTCTTGTGAACGTCAGGGTTGAACTGCACGGGGTTCGCAGCGCTGCGCCGTGACCATCCAGGGGGTCATGGCATCCTGCATGCCCTTGGCCCAAGACAGCATGCACTGATAGGGGTCAGGGGAGGCGGCGGCAATGGGCGGAACCGACGGCGCGGTTGAGGTTGCGGTTGCGGTTGCAACCTCCGCAGCCGGGGTCACATCAGACACAAGCAGCGTCGGCGCGGGCGTGCTCTCGGGAATCTGCACGGCCACGGCGGGCAGAGGCGCTGTGTCTGCCGGGGGAATGACCGCTGCCTGCTGCGTGCTGGCACAGCCTGCCAGCATTCCCATCGTGAGGGGTATAAAGATTTTCAACATGCGTACTCCTGCGTAGTCAATCGGGAAATCGAGTTCAAGGGCCCCACGCCGGCTCACGGGCATCCACGCCCGATTCGGACAGACGCGCACGGGTTCTGCCATCGACGCTGACGGTGCCGAGAATGCCGCGCCCGCCCTGAACCGTCGCATAGAGCACGGACTGGCCATTGGGGGCAAACGCGGGGGATTCGTCGCGGGCGGAATCGGTGAGCACACGGGTCTGGCCGGTGGCCAGTTCGAGCAGGGCCACCCGGAAGCGGCCTTCGTCGCGGCTGATGTAGGCCAGCAGGCGGCCATCCGGGCTCACGGCGGGGGATACGTTATAACTGCCGCTGAAGGTGACGCGCCGGACGTCGCCTCCGGTGACCGGCACGCGGTAGATCTGTGGGCTGCCGCCCCGGTCGGACGTGAAATATACGGTCTGTCCGTCGGGCGAGAACACCGGTTCGGTGTCGATGTTGCCGCCTTCGGTCAGGCGCGTGAGGCCGCTGCCGTCGGCGTTGATGAGATAGATCTGCGAAGCGGCGTCGCGCGTGAGCACGACCGCGAGCCTGCGGCCATCGGGCGACCAGGCCGGGGCGGAATTGGAACCCTTGAACGCCGCCACCTTCTGGCGGCTGCCATCGCTCAGGGACTGCACGTAGACGACGGGCTTTTTGTCCTCGAAGGACACGTAAACCAGCCTGCTTCCATCCGGCGAGAACATCGGGGAAATCAGGGGTTCGCTGGAGCGCACCACGGTGCGCGGGTTTTGTCCGTCGGCATCGGCCACGCGCAATTCGAATTTTTTGCCCTGCTTTTGCACATAAGCGATGCGGCTGCTGAATGCGCCTTTGGTGCCGGTGAGCTTTTCGTAGACGATGTCGGCGATCTGGTGCGCCGTGGCGCGCCACTGCTCCGGCGCGATGTTGTAGCTGAAGCCGGCGAGCTGGGTTTGTTTCACCACATCGAGCAGGCGGAAACGCACTTCGAAACGCCCCCCGGGCAGCGCGGCGACCTGCCCGATCACCAGGGCTTCCGCGCCCTTGCCGCGCCAGGTGGCGTAATTTACCTGCGCCGGTTCGAACGGGGCGGGCACGCCGCTGGTGTCCACCAGCCTGAACTGCCCGCTGCGGTTGAGGTCGTCGCCGGCAATCTGGGTCAGTGCGGGCTGAGGCTGGCCGGGCGCAGCCTGGAAGGGCACCATCGCCAGCGCAATCTTGTTGGCGGCGCCGCCGATCACCTGGATTTCCATTGCAGCCCGTGCAGTGAGCGCATTGGCGAGGAGCATCAGGCCCATCAGAGGGAATACAAGAACGGCACGCAACATCGTGAAAATCTCACACCTTACAAGTGGGGAAACGCCGGCCAAGTCTAACATAGCCGGCATGGTGCTTTTGCAGGCGCGGCGCCTACTCTTTGGGACGATGCACCAGGGAAAGTTCCGGCACGAATGCCTCCCGCGCCTCGCGATCGGCCGGCAGCGGCAGCGGCGAGGATTTCCGGATCGCCCGCTCCACTGCTTCGTCGTAGGCCGGATTGCCGCTGGACTGGGTGCGCCGGACATCGATTACCTCGCCTGTCGGCAGCAGCCTCACCCGGAATCGCACCTCGGGATTGCCTTTCAGGTCATCCGGCAGGCGGGTGTTGCCGCGCACGGTGGCGCTGATCTTGTCCCGGAACTGTCCCACCACCCGCGCGATTTCGGCCTGTCGGCGCGCGGCGGCGAGTCTGGCTTCGGCCTCGCGGGCCTGGCGCAGTTCGCTGGCCGCAGATTCCTCGGCCATGCGCTGCATCAACTCGTCCTCTTCCATCTGACGCAGCAGGTCACGCCGTTTCTGCTCGGCAAGCTGCTTGTCGCGTGCCTGCCTGACCGCGTCGGCCTCGGCCCGCGCCGCGTCGGCGAGCGCTTTTTCTTCTGCCGCCTGCAAGGCCTTGAGCTTTTCCAGCCGGGCCGTTTCTGCCTTCTTTTTTTCCAGCGCGATATCGGGCGCCTGGGCCACGGGCGCAGGCCTGGGCGGGGCAGCCGGCGCGGGCTGCACCGCCTTGACGGGCTCGGGCGGCGGCGGGGGATCGGGCCGGGGTTGCGGTTCGGGTACGGCGACGGGCGGCGCCGGCAGGGCGTCCCACAGGTCGACCATCACCGGTTCGGGGTGATCGGTCTGCCACGACACCCCCACCACCAGCAGCAGCAGGAAGGCAATATGCACGCCCAGCGCCAGCAGACCCGCAGCGAGGTTCGGGCCGGGCCGGGAATAATGGGGCGCGTCGTTTGCAGCAATCACGGCGCCGGGCGGGCAAGCAGACCGATGCGGCTGATCTGTGCCTTCTGCAGCAGCGTCATCGTGTTCATCACTTCTTCGTAGCGGACGTTCTTGTCGGCGGCGATCACCACCGGCCGGTCGGGTGCGGCACGGTGCATGGCTGCAATCTCGGCGGCAAGATCGGCGCGCGCGACGTGCCGCGGTTCGCCCCCGCTTGCGCGGTCGCGCAACTGGTAGTCGCCGGATTCCCGGATGATGATTTCGAGCGGCTGCGCGGGTGTTTGCGAGGTCTGCCCCACGCTTGGCAGATCGACCTGCCCCGGGTTGATGAAGGGTGCGGTGACCATGAAGATAACGAGCAGCACCAGCATCACGTCGATCATGGGGACGACGTTGATCTGGGCGACCTGTTTGCGGGTACGCGCCATGTCCGGCTCTGTTAAGCGGATTTGGCGACCTGCCGTTGCAGGATGTTGGAAAACTCTTCCATGAAGCTTTCCATGCGATTGGCCAGGCGGTCGATGTCGTGGGTGTAGCGGTTGTAGCCGATCACGGCGGGAATCGCGGCGAACAGGCCCATTGCGGTGGCGATCAGGGCTTCGGCGATGCCCGGCGCCACCTGCGCCAGCGTGGCCTGCGCCACGCTGGACAGCCCCATGAACGCGATCATGATGCCCCACACCGTGCCGAACAGGCCGATGTAGGGCGACACCGAGCCAACCGTGGCCAGAAACGACAGGTGCGATTCCAGGGCATCCAGTTCGCGCTGATAGGTGGCGCGCATCGCGCGGCGCGTGCCGTCTATGACCACATTGACCGACTGGCCGGCCTGCCGGCGCAGTTTCATGAATTCGCGGAAACCGGCTTCGAAGATGCGCTCGAGTTCGCCCGCCGAGTCTCGTTCCGCCGACACGCGCTGGTACATGGCGTTGATGTCGCCGCCGCCCCAGAACTCCCGTTCGAAGCGGTCAGCCACGCGGCGCGCGCGTTTCAGGGCGAACCATTTCACAAAGATGAACCACCACGACATGAAGGATGCGCCGAGCAGCAGCGCCATCACGACCTGCACCGGAACCGATGCATGAATGATGAGTTGAACGACAGAGATGTTTTGGCCGAATTCGGGGTTCATGGTGCAAGGCCTGCGGCAAGCAGAATCGACGCCGGTATTCTAACGGGTTTGAAGGTCGCGGCTTCGACACAGGCCAGTTTCACCTGTGCCTCGGCCAACCGGGTTGGCCCGCGCCGGATCGTCTGTGCGATTTCCAGACTTGCGCGTCGCGCTGCGCCGGGTTCGACGCTGATGTCCAGTGCGTCATTGAAGCGGGCGGGCGAGAGGTAGTCGATTTCGACCCGGCGCACCACGAAGGCGATGCCTTGCCGCTCGCGCAACGCGTCCTGCTCGAAGCCCAGGCGGCGCAACCACTCGCTGCGCGCGCGCTCCAGGAACTTGAGATAGTTGGCGTAGTACACCACGCCACCGGCGTCGGTGTCTTCCCAGTACACGCGCGCGGGCCAGGTGTAGGCCATCAGAACAGTTCCGCATTCGGCGCGGCTGACGGCGCGGCAAGCCCCAGGTGGCGGTACGCCAGCGGCGTGGCGATGCGCCCGCGCGGCGTGCGCTGCAGGTAGCCCTGCTGGATGAGAAAGGGTTCGAGCACGTCCTCGATGGTGTCGCGCTCCTCGCCGATGGCCGCCGCCAGGTTGTCCAGTCCGACCGGCCCGCCCATGAATTTCTCGACCACCGCGGACAGCAGTTTCCGGTCCATCACATCCAGCCCGGCGCGGTCGACGTCGAGCATCAGCAGTGCGGCGTCGGCGACGGCGCCGGTGGCCTCGCCGCCCGCTTTCACCTCGGCGTAATCGCGCACGCGACGCAGCAGGCGGTTGGCGATGCGCGGGGTGCCGCGCGAGCGGCGGGCGATCTCCAGCGCGCCGGCTTCGTCAAGATTCATCTGCAGCAGATTCGCCGAGCGATGCACGATGAATCCGAGCTCTTCCGCCGAATAAAACTCCAGCCTTGCCACGATGCCGAAGCGGTCGCGCAGCGGGTTGGTGAGCATGCCGGCGCGGGTGGTCGCGCCAACCAGGGTGAACGGCGGCAGGTCGAGCTTGACCGAGCGCGCCGCCGGGCCTTCGCCGATCATGATGTCGATCTGGAAGTCTTCCAGCGCGGGGTAGAGCACTTCTTCCACTACCGGGCTCAGCCGGTGAATCTCGTCGATGAACAGTACGTCGTTGGCTTCCAGGTTGGTGAGCAGCGCCGCGAGGTCGCCCGCGCGTTCGAGCACCGGCCCCGAGGTCTGGCGCAGGTTGACGCCCATCTCGCGCGCGATGATGTGCGCCAGCGTCGTCTTGCCCAGGCCCGGCGGGCCGAACAGCAGTACGTGGTCGAGCGCTTCCTTGCGGTTGCGCGCGGCGTGGATGAAGATTTCGAGCTGCTCGCGCGCCTTCGCCTGGCCGACGTATTCGGCCAGCGTGCGCGGCCGCAGGGCGCGCTCGATCTGCTCCTCGGCAGGGCTGGCGGCGGCAGGCGCGATGAGGCGGTCGGTTTCGATCATGCGGCGATTCTACCGTGCGGCCGCATCGCCCATGTCGGCATGGAAGACGATCTGCGCGCGGCCTTCGGCCTTGGCGCGATAGAGCGCGCGATCGGCGCGCTTCAGCACGCGGCTCAGCGTGTCGTTGCCGGCAAGCCAGGTACAGCCGGCACTGAGGCTCAAGCTGGCGTCGATGCCCGCTGCGCGCAGTTCGGCCTGGAAGCGGTCGCCCAGACGCAGGAACCAGGCTGCGATCCCCTCCGTGTCGAGAGCGGCGAGCAGGGTGACGAATTCGTCACCCGCCAGCCGCGCTGCAAAGTCGGTGTTGCGCGAGGGGGCCGTCAGCGCATGGGCCAGCGCCAGCAGGGCCTTGTCGCCAGCGGCGTGACCCTGGTTGTCGTTGAGCGACTTGAAGTGATCGAGGTCCATCAGCACCAGTGCAACGGCGTGGCCGCGCTGGGCAAAGCCCAGCATCTGGCTGAAGCGGCCTTCGAGCGCGCGCCGGTTTGGCAGGCCGGTGAGCGTGTCGGTGAGACTCTGGCGGGCGAATTCGCTGCGCTGTTTTTCGATTTCGATGGCCATGCGCTCGATTTCGCGGATGGCTGGCTGGAACTGTACGTAGGTGGGCACCAGCGGCGGCGGCGGCGTGCCCGCAGCAACGGCGGCGAGGCCGTCGCGAATGGTGACGAGGTCTTTGTGGATGTTGCGCTGGAGCGTGCGCATGTCCTCTAGCATAATCGTCAGCACGGCCAGCAGCGCCGCCGCGGCGATGGCGATCATGACGACTTGCGCGTGCGACAACGCCGGAGGAGCGCCCCAGACCCGGATACGCCAGCCGGTATCGCGCAGCGGCTGTTCGATGTCCGGCGATACGGCAGGCGCAGCGCCGGCGCGCACGACGGTTTCTCCGGCGGCATCGATGACCTGGAGCGCATGATCCGGAAAGCGCGAATCGTCGATCACCCGTTGCAGTTGATCGAGGCGTATGCTCAGGAACACCCCTCCGACGCCGTCGCCCCCCGGCCCGGTTACCGGCACCGTGATATCGAAATGCGCGAGGTCGGGGTTGTCGCGATGAACCAGCAAATGCGGGCCGCCCAGTGCGCCGGGCTTTTCCAGGTCGCGCATGCAGGCTGCGCCGACGCGCAGATCGCCAGCGTTGCCGAGCACCTGTGCCTGCGGTCCGATCAGCGCCAGGCCGAGTACGCCGGGCAGGAAACGCAGACGGATCTCAGCCCAGCGCTGCTGGCTGGCGGCGTCGCCAAGCACGATCTGGTCATGGGTCTCGGGGTCGGCGGCAAGCTGGCCTATGGCCTGGCCGTAGAAGTCCAGCCGCCGCAGCAGATTGGTTTCGATGAGACCGAATTGTTTGCGCGCCAGTTCGTCGCGCTGCGCGTCCGCTTCACGGTAGCCTACCCACAGTGTGGCCGCGATGGCCAGCGCGAAGATGGCCACCACCCCCCACAGGCGGATGCGGACGCGGCGATCGAGATCGGCGGGACGCATGCAGCGGCTCAGGCTTTGGACAGCCCGCGCAAGGCCAGACGGATCGCCTCGCCCACCAGCAGGCCGGATGGAAGGCCACGGATCGCCTCAGTGGTTTCGCGCTCGCTGTAACCCAGCGCCAGCAGGGCCTGGCGCACGTCGTCCGAGGCTGCGGATGCGGCTGTGCTTGCAATCGCCCCCGTAAACACCGGCTTGCCTTTCAGTTCGAGCAGCAGACGCTCGGCGGTCTTCTTGCCGATGCCGGGAATCTTGACGATGCGGCCAGTTTCCTGCGCGGCGATGGCTGCGGCGAGATCGTTGACGCTCAGGCCCGAAAGCACGGCCAGCGCGGTTTTCGCGCCGATGCCCGAAACCTTGAGCAGCTCGCGGAAAGCCTGGCGTTCGATGTCGCTGCCAAAGCCGTAGAGCAGGTGCGCGTCCTCGCGGATGGCCAGATGCGTGAGCAGGCTCACCTGCTCGCCAATCGCCGGCAGGTTATAGAACGTGCTCATCGGCACGTCGATCTCGTAGCCGACGCCGTTTACATCCACCAGCACCTGCGGCGGCTGCCGGGCGGCGAGAGTGCCGGTAATGCGCCCGATCATGGGGCGCGTCCATTCGCAGCAGCGTTGCCTGTCATTTGCACTCCCTGTTCATATCAGACGCCCGCCCTTCACCCGGTAGCCCGCAGTGGGCTGCGCGCCGAGCCGGCAGCCGTGGGCGTGGGTGATGGCGCAGGCGAGCGCGTCGGCGGCATCCGCCGTCGGCGCCGCGGGCAGCGCCAGCAGGCGCTTGACCATTTCCTGCACCTGTTCCTTGGCCGCCTTGCCGTGGCCGACCACCGCCTGCTTGATCTGCAAGGCGGTGTATTCCGCAACCGTCAATTCGTTCGACACCGCCGCGCAGATCGCCGCGCCGCGCGCCTGGCCCAGCAGCAGGGTGGACTGCGGATTGACGTTGACGAAGACGATCTCGACCGCGCAGGTATCCGGCTGGTAAGTGGAAATGACTTCGTTCAGACCGGCGAACAGCACGCCAAGCCGGGTGGGCAGTTCGCCCTCGCCGCTCCTGACCACGCCGCTGGCGACATAGGCGAGCTTCTGGCCGGTCTGCTCAATGACGCCAAAACCGGTGAGCCGCAGGCCGGGGTCGATGCCGAGGATGCGCAAAGGGCCCGTTACTCCGGCAACACCGCGTTGGTGTAGACGTCCTGCACGTCGTCGAGCGCATCGAGCGCGTCCAGGATTTTCTGCATCTTCACCGCGTCGTCGCCGGCGAGTTCGGTTTCGCCTTCCGGGCGCATGGTGATTTCGGCCACCGCAGGCCTGAACCCGGCGGCCTCGAGCGCAAGTTTCACCGCTTCGAAGACCTTGGGGTCGGGCGAAGTCAGCACTTCGATCGAGCCGTCCTCGCTGGGGATGACGTCGTCGGCGCCGGCTTCCAGTGCGACCTCCATCACCGCATCCTCGGAAGCGCCAGGCTCCAGCACGATCTGGCCGCAGTGTCTGAACTGGAAAGCGACGCAGCCGTCGGTGCCCATGTTGCCGCCGTGCTTGGTGAAGGCGTGGCGCACGTCGGCGACGGTGCGCGTCTTGTTGTCGGTGAGGCAGTCGACCATCACCGCGACGCCGCCGATGCCGTAGCCCTCGTAGCGCACCTCCTCGTAGTTCACGCCGTCGAGCTGGCCGGTGCCGCGCTTGATCGCGTTCTCGATGTTGTCCTTGGGCATGGACTCGGCCTTGGCCTTTTCGATGGCCAGCCGCAGCCGCGGATTCATGTTGGGATCGCCGCCGCCCATCTTGGCGGCCACGGTGATTTCCTTGATAAGCTTGGTGAAGATCTTGCCGCGCTTGGCATCCTGCCGCCCCTTGCGGTGCTGGATGTTGGCCCATTTCGAATGTCCTGCCATGTCGATTCCAACGCAAATTGAATGACCGGAGATTTTACACCGTGGCGTCTCGCCTCCGCTTAGGCATCGACCTCGGCGGCACCAAGATCGAACTCATCGCGTTCGACGCCGGCGGCCGCGAAATGCTGCGCCGCCGCGTGCCGACGCCGCAGGGCGACTATCCCGCCACGGTTGCCGCCGTTGCCGCGCTGGTGCGGGGAGCCGAAGCCGAACTGGGACAGCAGGGCACGGTCGGCGTCGGCACCCCCGGCGCGATTTCGCCCGCCACGGGGCGCATGAAAAACTGCAATTCCACCTGCCTCAACGGCCGCCCGCTGAAGGAGGACCTCGAGCGCGCGCTGAACCGGGCGATCAGAATGGCCAACGACGCCGACTGCTTCGCGCTTTCCGAAGCCACCGACGGCGCGGCAACGGGGGCCGGCACCGTGTTCGGCGTCATCCTCGGCACCGGAGTGGGCGGCGGCGTGGTCGTGCGCGGCCATTTGCTGCAAGGCGCCAACGCCATCGCCGGCGAGTGGGGCCACAATCCCCTGCCCTATTTCCAGTTCGCCCACCGCCAGGCCGACCAAGAATCCACCGGCACGCACCCCGCCACCGGCGAGGCGATCAACCACCCCTGGCCCAGCCCGCGCGAACTCGACGCCGCCCCCGCCTGCTACTGCGGCAAGAAAGGCTGCATCGAAACCTGGTTGTCCGGCCCCGGCTTTGCCGCCGACCACGTGCGCTACGGCGGCGAGGACCTGCCGGCACACGAAATCGCCCAGCTCGCCGCCGCCGGCTACGGCCCGTGCAGCGCCACGCTCGCGCGCTACGAAGAACGCCTGGCGCGCGCGCTGGCCGGCGTCATCAATCTCATCGACCCGGATGTGATCGTGCTTGGCGGCGGCATGTCGAACATCGCCCGGCTGTATGACACCGTTCCCAGACTGTGGCGGCGCTACGTGTTTTCCGACCGCGTGGCTACCCGGCTGCTGCCGCCGAGATTTGGCGATTCGAGCGGCGTGCGTGGGGCGGCGTGGCTGTGGAACGATTGATCTGAAATCACAAGCACAAAAACAAGGGGGCCTGCGCCCCCTTGTATCCCTTGTCAGGCGACACCGTAAATTGACCCCCTGGCGACACGAGGAATTGACCCCCCTTGTTCGCAAGGAGGCCATCGTTGGAAACGAAGCAC
>JAIWOL010000102.1 GCA_020216925.1 Thiobacillus sp.
CGGCACCCTGGGCGGCGCGGTGGCCGCCGGGCTTTCCGGCCCGCGCCGCGCCACCGCCGGAGCCGTGCGCGATTTTGTGCTGGGCGTGGAACTCATCGACGGCTGCGGGCAGCTGTTGCGCTTTGGCGGCCGCGTGATCAAGAACGTCGCCGGCTACGACCTGTCGCGGCTGATGGCAGGCGCACTCGGCACGCTCGGCCTCCTCACCGAGGTGGCGCTCAAGGTGCTGCCGCGGCCAGCGGAAGAACGCAGCCTGCAATTCGAATGCGACGCGACCGCCGCGATCCGCCGCATGAACGAATGGGCGGGTCAGCCGCTGCCGCTTTCCGCAACGAGTTGGCACGCGGGGCTGCTCTGCGTGCGCCTGTCGGGCGCGCATTCCGCCGTCGATGCCGCGCACGCCCGGCTGGGCGGCGAGGTGCTCGCGCATGCCGAAGAATTCTGGACGCGTCTGCGCGACCACCGCGCGGCGTTCTTTGAAACACGGCACACGCCCCTGTGGCGGGTTTCGCTGCCCGCCACGGCCCCGGCATTTTCCGCCTGCCTGCCCGAGCTCGAAGTCAAGGAATGGATCGAGTGGGGCGGCAGCCTGCGCTGGGTGGCCTGCAACGCCCTGGCCGAGCGCATCCGCAATGCGGCGCGCCAGCTCGGCGGCCACGCCACGCGTTTCTCGCCGGGCGAGGGAGTAGCCTTTTCGCCGCTTGCCCCGGCGCTCGCCGCGCTGCACCGCGAGCTCAAGCAGCGCTTCGACCCGCGCGGCATTCTCAACCGCGGCCGGCTTTATCCCGAGTTCTGACCATGCAGACCACCCTCGCACCCCAGTATCAGGGCACGCCCGAAGGCGAGGTCGCCGAAAGCGTGCTGCGTGCCTGCGTGCATTGCGGTTTTTGTCTGGCCACCTGCCCCACCTATCAGGTGCTCGGCAACGAGCTCGATTCGCCGCGCGGGCGCATCTATCTCATGAAGCAGGTATTCGAAGGCGCGAAACCGACGGAAAAAACGCAGCTGCACCTCGACCGCTGTCTTACCTGCCGCGCCTGCGAAACGACCTGTCCCTCGGGCGTGCAGTACGGCAAGCTGCTCGACGTGGGGCGCGCCTTGGTCGAACACGCCGTGGGACGCGGCGCGGCCGATGCGCTCAAGCGCAATGCCTTGAAGCGTGGCCTGACGAATCCGGCGCTGTTCAATGTCGCGCTCAAACTCGGACAGACCTCGCGCCGCCTCCTGCCCGCTTTCCTGCAGCGCAGAATCCCTGCCGCCGGGCGCGCCGGCGTCTGGCCCGCGCCGCGCCATCGCCGAAAAATGCTGGTGCTCGAAGGCTGCGTCCAGCCCGGCCTCAAGCCCAACATCAACGCCGCTGCCGCGCGCGTGCTCGACCGGCTCGGCATCTCGCTCATCGCCGTACCCGGGGCCGGGTGTTGCGGCGCGCTGGCGCATCATCTCAACGACCACGAAGAGAGCCTCGCCGCCATGCGCCGCAATATCGACGCCTGGCTGCCGCAGCTGGACGCCGGCGTCGAAACCATCGTGATGACCGCCTCCGGCTGTGGCGCAACGGTGAAGGACTACGGCTGGCAGCTGCGCCACGACCCGGTCTACGCCGAGAAAGCCGCGCGCATCGCCGCCGCCGCAAAGGATATTTCCGAGGTGCTGCTCGCCGAGCGCGGGGCCTTGCTGTCGCAGGCCGCGCCCGGCGCAGCGCGCACCCGGAAAGTCGCCTGGCATCCGCCCTGCACACTGCAGCATGGACAAAAGCTCGGCGCCGGCGTGGCGTCGCTGCTCGCCGACTGCGGCTTCGAACTCACTGCCGTCGCCGATGAACATCTGTGCTGCGGGTCCGCCGGCACCTATTCGATCCTGCAACCGGACATCGCCAGCGAACTGAAAACCCGTAAACTCGCCAGCCTGCACGCGGGCCAGCCCGAGGTGATCGTCACCGCCAACATCGGCTGCCTCGTGCATCTGGAATCAAACAGTCATGTGCCCGTGCGACACTGGGTGGAACTTCTCGACGCGGCCACGGCCGGATAAACCAAAGGGGCGCATATGATCTTCAAACAACTTTTTGAACCCGTTTCCAGCACTTATACCTACCTCATCGGCTGCGAGGAAACCGGCCAGGCGCTGCTGATCGACCCGGTGCTGCCAACCTGGGAACGCGATCTGGCGGAGCTGAACCGCCTCGGCCTGAAACTCTTTTGCACGCTGGAAACGCACATCCACGCCGACCACATCACGTCCGCGCTGAAACTCAAGGAGGTGGCCGGAAGCAAGATCGGCGGGCCCGCGCTGGACCGGCTGCCGTGCACCGAAATCGGCATCGTCGACGGCGTGCCGTTCAGGATGGGCTCGATCGAACTGCTGCCGCTGCACACGCCGGGCCATACCGACAACCATTTCGCCTACGCCCACGACAACCGGCTCTACACGGGCGACGCCCTGTTGATCGATGCCTGCGGCCGCACCGATTTCCAGAGCGGCGACCCGGCCGCGCTCTACCACTCGGTGCGCGACAAGCTGTTTGCCTACGACGACGACACGCTGGTATACCCCGGCCACGATTACGAAAAGCGCCGCATCACCACGGTCGGCCAGGAACGGGCGCGCAATCCGCGCCTGCACGACGGCATCAGCAAGGCCGAATTCATCGAGATCATGAACGGACTTCAGCTTGCCTATCCCAAGTTCATCGATTACGCGGTGCCGGGCAACCGCGGCTGCGGCATTTGTCCCGGCGGCGTGCCGGAGCACCTGCAACAGTACTGCGAGCAGATCGGCCAGACGCGCCAGGGCTGAGGCGGCGCGTTTCAGTCGCGCGCGCCGGCCGGCAGCGTGTTGAGATTGACGAAGCCGGCAGCGGCAAACCGCACTACCGCCGGCGCGTGGCGCGCCTGCCAGCGATGCACGGCGCGCTCCCCGCTCGCCAGGCAAGCCTCCAGATCATCCGCCAGACGCGTCTGCACCACAAAGCACGTGTGATGCGTGCGCACGTCGTCGGCGGCCACCGCAAGCGGCCGGGCGGCCGCTTGCGCGCCTTCGAGCAGGCGCGCCCCCAAGTCGGCCGGCAGATGCGGCGTATCGCAGGGCACAACCAGCAGCCACGGTGCCGCAACGGCGCGCATGGCCGCCAGCACGCCGGCGAGCGGACCGGGAAAATCCGGCAAGGTGTCGGGCAACACGCGGTGGCCGGTGGCGGCGTAGCGGTCGAGGCTCCGGTTGGCGCTGATGACCTGTTCGCCCACCTGCGGCGCCACCGCTTGCAGCACCCATTCGATCAGGGGCCGGCCACGGTAGGCCACCCAGCCCTTGTCGACGCCGCCCATGCGACTGCCGCGGCCGCCGGCCAGCACCACGGCGGCAAGGTCAGCGGCGGGCATACAGCATGAAATGATCGTCGCGATGGTTCGGCCGCACGATTTCGGCGCGCGGCACCCAGTCGGCCGTCACCGGCGGCAGATCGCCCTTCTGCCGAATCTGCACCAAGAGCCAGGCACAGCCGCTGTCGACCGGGCGAAAATCACGGCCACTGTGATAGGCCATCAGGCCGCCCGCCACGGTGCGCACGCCATAGGTTTCGACGCAGGCGCCGGCGGGCACCTGCCGCGCCAGCTCGGCGGCAAGACCGGCATAGCCCAGGCGCCGGTCGAGCGGGCCCTGGAACAGCGCGAACAGCAGCGTCCAGATGAAAGTCACGCCCGCAGTCCACACCAGCATCGGCCGCAAGGGCGAGCGTTTGACGCGAACCAGAAAAACCATCCACATCGCGGTCACGGCCGCGCCCAGCCCCAGCGCCAGGGGACGCAGGCTGCCCACATCGGCCATGCCGAGCCGGCCGAGCCGCGCCGCCAGCCGCGCCGGCGTGCCCAGATCGTGCGCCGACCAGTAAACCCAGATCACCAGCGCCAGAAAGCCGAAAAGCATCACGGCAAACCACAGCAAGGCGTTGGCCGCGCCGCGCCGCAGGGCCATCAGCCCCGCCCCGCCCAGAAGGGCGAGCGGCAGCAGCAGGACGAGGCCCTGGTCTTCGCCGGGATCGGCCGAAAAGCTGTACAGCGCGAGCAACAGCAACAGGGCGGCCAGCGGCATCAGGCGCGCGGGTTCACGCCAGCGACGGCGGTCCCGATACAGCGCCCACAGGGCGAGGGGCCAGGCCGGCCACGCGAACCATCCCAGTATTCCGGGAAAGTAGGCATTTACAGACAAATGCCAGCGCGCAGTGTCGAGCGCCATTGCCAGCGACCCGCCCTGCGCATTCACCCAGGCCAGCCACAGCGCGCTCAGGCCCGTTGCGCCCGCAACCCCCGACCAGGCCGCCCGGCGTACGCCCGGCACGCGCCAGGCGGGTGACAGCAGCGGCAGGATCAGCACCAGGCTCGCCAGTACGGCCGCTTCTGCCGCGCCGCCGGCCAGCACCAGCAGAAAGCCGCCGCCGCCGATCGCCCATGCGCCGCGCGGGTGCTGCGGCACGCGCGCAAGGCCGTAGAGCATGAACGCGGCCGCCGCAAACTGCGCGGTATTGGGATTGATCTCGTGACCGCGCACCAGCAGGCCGGCGCAGCCGAGCAGGGTCAGGGCCGCAGGCCAGACGGCTTCCTCACCTGCCTGCGCCCGCGCGGCGCCAGCGGTGAACCACAACGCCAGCGCGACAAACACCCCCGAGGCGAGCCGCACCCCGTCGTGCAGGGCGAGCACGGGCGAGGTGAGCCAGGCGGTTGCAGCAGCGGTCCAGTGATAGAGCACAGGCACAGCCAGCGGCTCGCCCGCGCCCGCCCGCAGCCAGTCCAGAAACGCCGCTCCATCGCCGCCGCGCCAGGGCGCATGGCCCACCAGTCCGACCAGCAACCAAACCGCGCACAGCGTAAGCAAACCAAAACGGGCAGCGGGGAGCGCGGGTTTACTGAACAATTTTCAGCCGCTGGCCGGGACGTGGCTCGCCCGACGGATAGAGAGCGTTCATCAGGCGCAACTGGCTTTCGGCGGTTTCGCCCAGGGGCGACTGCCGGGCGAGCGCCGCCATCGTCGTGCCGGGCTGGGCAACCACCGTGCGCAGGTAATACGGTCTGGCCGCCAGCCGCTCGGCCGGCGTCAGCGCATGGAAGCTGTTGATGGCGCCGCGCAAGGCGGCGCGCTCGCGGTCGTAGCTGGCTTTGTCCTTGGTCATGCCGGCAATGAGATATTGCCCGCCACCGAACACCACCGCCGTCACGATCACCGGCCGGCCCTGCTGCGTACCTGCAGCAAAGGCGGCCGGATGACCGGAGAGCTGGCCGCTGTCGTACCGCGCACCCGGGTCGAGCTTGAGGCCTTTTTGCAGCGTATCCAGCGGTTTGTCGTTCTTTGGCCCCGCCATCAGTTCGAGCAGGGCATCGCCAGCAGGGTTGACGGCCATCACCCGGTCAGGCCGGTTCTGCACCCGCCAGCCTTGCGGAAACTGTATCGCCAGGCCGAGTTTTTCATGCAGCAGGGCATTGTTGCGGATCACCCCTTGCTCGGGGCTGTCGCCAAACACCACGCCGTCCAGCTTTTGCAGATAGTCCTCGACACCTTCGCGCGGCTTGGGCACTGCCAGCCTGTCCGCCTCGCTCACCACCTGAAGCAGACGCGCGTCATTGCTGGGATGGGTGTCGAACGTGCCGTGGTAAGTGCGCGGCTGACGGCCGTCCCGCCTGGCCTGCTCGGCGGCAAACAGCTCCTGGTTCTTCAACACGCCGACGACCCTGACCATGGCCTGCGGGTCGTAGCCCGAACGCGCGAGATACTGCGCCCCAAGGCGATCGGATTCGAGCTCGTGTTCGCGGCCGTAGCCGGCCGTCCAGGCCTGCGCCAGTGTTTGCAGCAACGAAGCGCCCGCCTGATTGTTCAGGCCCGGCACCAGAATGGAGCCGAGGATCGCCCCTACGCCGGCCGCCGTCGCCGCGCTCTGCTGGCGCACCCCGTGCCGTGCCGTGACATGGCCGATTTCATGCCCGATCACGCCCGCGAGCTCGGCCTCGGAATTGAGATAGGCCATGATCCCGCGCGTGATGTAAATGTAGCCGCCGGGCAGCGCAAAGGCGTTCACGTCCGGGCTGTCGACCACCGTGAAATGCCATTTCAGATTCGGCCGGTGGCTGTGTCTGGCCAGATTCTGGCCGATTGCGTCAACGTAGGCCTGGAGCGCGGGATGGTCCAACGCGGGGTATTCCTTCAGGACATCCTTGTGCGCCGCCTCGCCCATCTGGATTTCCTGCTGCTCGGACATGAGCACGAAATTCTTGTCGCCCGTAACCGGGTTCTGCGCACAGTGGGTGAGCCCGAGCACGCTGAACACAGCAAGCGCGAGGCGCTTATACGTAGCAGAAGACACGTAACCAGGTTCCTGAAAATGGACAGCCGAATGATATACCGTCGCGCGATGCGGCGCGGATGCGCGCGGTCCATGAAAAAAGCGGCCGTAGCCGCTTTGTTTCGCGCCTGCCGGGGCAAGATCACTTCATGCCGTAGCGCTGGCGGAATTTCTCGACGCGACCCGCGGTATCCACGATCTTCTGCTTGCCGGTATAGAACGGATGGCAGGCAGCGCAGACTTCCACGTGCAGGGTGTCCTTGCCCAGCGTGGAACGGGTCGTGAATTGGTTCCCGCAGGAGCAGGTAACGGCGACTTCTTTGTAGTTCGGATGAATGCCGGCTTTCATGGCAATTCCTTAGGGTTGGATGCGGAAAACGCGAAAGTATAGCCATTTCTCCCGCGTCGATCAACGTCTTTTTGCCGGGGGAAGGAAGGCGGAGCCTCGGCGCGGGCTTCCCCCGCTGGGCGGCAGCGCAAACCGCGTCAACCGCGCCGCATCGAATCGAAGAATTCGGCGTTGTTCTTGGCCGTGCGGACCTTGTCGATCAAAAACTCGGTCGCCTCCATGTCGTCCATCGGATACAGCAGCTTGCGCAGCACCCACACCTTCTGCAGGATGTCGTGCGGCATCAGCAGCTCTTCGCGGCGCGTGCCGGAGCGGTTGACGTTGATGGCGGGGTAGAGGCGCTTTTCGGCCATTTTGCGATCCAGATGGATTTCGAGGTTGCCGGTGCCCTTGAATTCCTCGTAGATCACGTCGTCCATGCGGCTGCCGGTGTCGATCAGCGCGGTGGCCAAAATGGTGAGGCTGCCGCCTTCTTCCACATTGCGGGCCGCGCCGAAGAAGCGCTTGGGTTTCTGTAGCGCGTTGGCATCCACGCCGCCAGTGAGCACCTTGCCGGAGGCAGGCTGGACAGTGTTGTAGGCGCGCGCGAGACGGGTGATGGAATCGAGCAGGATGACCACGTCCTTCTTGTGTTCGACCAGGCGCTTGGCGCGCTCGATCACCATTTCGGCCACCTGCACATGCCGGCTGGCGGGCTCGTCGAAGGTGGAGGCGATGACTTCGCCGCGCACGGTGCGGCTCATTTCGGTCACCTCTTCCGGGCGTTCGTCGATCAGCAGCACGAACAGCATCACATCGGGGTGATTCGACGAAATGGCATGCGCGATGTGTTGCAGCATCACGGTTTTGCCCGATTTCGGCGGCGCGACGAGCAGGCCGCGCTGGCCCTTGCCGATGGGCGCCACGATGTCGATGATGCGGCTGGTGAGGTTTTCCTCGGCCTTGATGTCGCGTTCGAGCTTGAGCGGCTTGTCCGGATGCAGCGGCGTGAGGTTCTCGAACAGAATCTTGTTCTTGGTGGCTTCGGGCGGCTCGCCATTGATCTTGTCGAGCTTGGTCATCGCCGAGTAGCGTTCGCCGTCCTTGGGCGTGCGAATCTCGCCTTCGATCTTGTCGCCGGTGTGCAGGTTGAAGCGGCGGATCTGCGACGGCGACACGTAGATATCGTCGGTGTTTGCCAGGTACGAGGTCTCTGGCGAACGCAGGAAGCCGAAGCCATCGGGCAGCACTTCCAGCACGCCGTCGCCGTAAATGCTCTCGCCCCGCTTCGCCAGCGTTTTCAGGATGGCAAAGATCAGTTCCTGCTTGCGAAAACGGTTGGCGTTGTCGATACCGAGCGTGCCCGCGAGTTCGAGCAGTTCGGTAATGGGCTTGAGCTTGAGTTCAGAGAGATACATGGCGGGAAGGGCCTCGGCTGGCGCGCCGTCCGATGGCACGCCAGCCGATTCGATCGGCTCGTCCATCAGGGGGAGGTCGGGCGGGAGCGGACGGCGATGCGCGCGGGGGGCGCGACGGTGCCGCCGTCCGGGCGGGGTGTCAGATGTTGCTGTCAACGAAGGCGGTCAGTTGAGATTTGGAAAGTGCACCGACCTTGGTCGCTTCGACGTTGCCGTTCTTGAAGATCATCAGGGTGGGGATGCCGCGGATGCCAAACTTGGGCGGCGTGGCCTGGTTCTCGTCGATATTGAGTTTGCAGACCTTGAGTTTGCCAGCGTATTCCTTGGCGACCTCGTCGAGAATCGGCGAGATCATCTTGCAGGGGCCGCACCAGTCGGCCCAGTAATCGACGAGCACGGGCTGGCCTGCCTGCAGGACTTCCTGCTCGAAGGAATCGTCGGATATGTAATGAACATGCTCGCTCATCGGGAAGCTCCTGGTTGGAATGGGGTGAGCCGGAACGGATCGGGTAATGGGGTCGGCCGGAACCGGCGCAAGCGTTTGGACGCGACAGTAATGCTGGAAAATTCGGTTTTGTGCCGATATGCTACCTCAAAATTGCCGGACGCAAGCAACCGGCCCCTCATACTCACTTACGGACGAATTCATGACCTATGTTGTCACCGACGCCTGCGTGAAGTGCAAATTCACCGACTGTGTCGATGTCTGCCCGGTGGATTGCTTCCATGAAGGCCCCAATTTCCTCGTGATCGACCCCGAGGAATGTATCGATTGCACGCTGTGCGTGGCGGAATGTCCCGCCGAAGCGATTTTCGCCGAGGACGACGTGCCCGACGACCAGCGCGAATACATTGCCCTCAATGCCGAACTGTCGAAAATCTGGAAGATCATTTACGAGCGCAAGGCGCCCCCGCCCGACGCCGACGACTGGATCGGCGTGAAAAACAAGCTGCAGTATCTGGAACGCTGATTGCCGTGGCCCCGCCGGGCGACACCCCGCTTGCGCTTGCGGCCGCCCGACGCCTGCTCGACCTCTACCCGGATCGCCTGCCCGACCTGTCGGGCCTGGTGGTGCTGGTTCCAAACCAGCGCGCCGGGCAGGATTTTGCCCGCGCACTGGCACGGCTGGCGGCCCGGCCGGCGCTCCTGCCGCCGGATATCGTGCCGCTCAAAAGCTGGGCCGAGCGTCATGCCGAGGGGCGCGCGGAACCCGCTGCGGCGCGCCTGGCGAGGCTGCACGCCGTGCTGCGCCACGAGACCTGGCTGGGCGCGGTCGACACGTGGGCGCTGGCGGAAGAACTTCTGCGCCTGGCCGACGCGCTCAGCGCCGAACGCGGCGGCGAAGCCGTCGGCAGTCGATTGCACGCGTGCTACAACGGCCAGCTCGAACGCGAGATCGCTTTGATCGAAGGCGTCTGGCGCAGCCTGAATGGCGATGGCAGCGACCCGCAGTCGCGCTATGCGCGCGCACTCGACGCGGCGGCGCAGGATTTTGCCGCCGCGCCGCGCCCCATCCTGGGCTTCGATCTGGGCCCGCTCACCGGGATCGAACGCCGCTTTCTCGAACACTGCGCGGCGCATGCGCCGGTTGACATCCTTGCCCCCGGCCCGGCCGCGCCGCGCAGTGCGGCGCTCACACAGGCCTGGCGGCTGACCGACCCGCCGCTGCTGCAACGCGCGCGCGCGCTTGCCCAGGCGCAGCCGGTCTCTCCGCTGGCCACGATCCGGCTCGCGCCGGCACCGCATCTCGAAGCCGAGGCCCGCAGCGTCCTCGCGTGGATTGTCGAGCAACTGCAAGCGGGCCGCCGCAACATCGCGCTCATCGCACTCGACCGCCAGACAGCACGCCGCGTGCGCGCGCTGCTCGAACGGCTGGAGGTGCTGGTCGCCGACGAAACCGGCTGGGCGCTGTCGACCACTGCCGCCGCCGCGGTGGCGGACCGCTGGCTCAGCTGCCTGGCGGACGATTTTCCGCACGCCGAACTGCTCGATCTGTTGAAATCGCCCTTCGTGCTGGGCGACCCCGCCGCGCGGCAGGATCAGGTGCTGCGTTTCGAGCTCGCCCTGCGCCGCCGCGGCGTGGCGCAGGGCTTGGCCGAGATGCAGGGACTTGCGCGTGAACTGTTCGGCGATGTCCCTGACTGGCTGGCGCGACTCGCGGCGGCGGCGCGCGATTTTCCGCGCGGTCGGGCGACGCTCGCAGCCTGGCTGGAACGCCTGCTGGCCAGCCTCGACGCAGTCGATGCGCGTACCGCGCTCGCCGCCGACGCCGCCGGCCGGACGCTTCTCGACACGCTCGCCGAACTCGCCCGCGACCTCGCCGCCGACAGCGAAAAATACGGCTTCGCGGAATGGCGGCACTGGCTCGACCGCGCGCTGGAATCGGCCAGCTTCCGCGACGAATCGATCGATAGCCCGGTGGTCGTCACCTCGCTTGCGCACGCGCGCGGCCGCCACTTCGACGCCGTCGCCCTCATCGGCGCCGATGCCGGCCGCCTGCCGCCGCGCC